>JBCCFC010000951.1:0-5526 GCA_039029935.1 Chloroflexota bacterium | reverse complement strand
TCGGTATTCAGTACCAGAGTACCGAACACCGAATACCATCAAGTTTACATGAATGGTCTTTATATGCGCATATATTGATAGGTCTGAAACTCTTGCCGGAAATCCGATACATATCGGGCAATCTGTTTCAATGATTTTCTTTCGAGCAAAATATCGGCAATATACTGAGCAAGTTGCAGCATCTGTTCTGGCTTCATCCCACAACGCGCGATTTCTGGTGTGCCAAAACGCAGCCCATTCAAGTCTTTGGGGACAGGGGCAAGCGGTAGGCCAATCCCACAGGTAAGGATATTGCCTTGACGTAGTTGCTTGGCTGCGGTCTGTCCGCCACCAAAGCCGTGGGTCTCCATTGCAAATTGATGGGACTGGGTGAAGCCATCCTGCGTGGCAAAAATCGGCAATCCTTCGGCGTCCAATGCCTCAGCCAGAGCCGCTGCCGTGCGGTGCATCATCTGCGCATAGGCTTCGCCATGTGTTCGCCAGTCGAGCAATGTGATTGCCAACGCTGCACTTTTACCAGCATCAAAATTGGCCGTTAACCCCGGAAAGGCAATTCCATCGAGTTTCTGGGCCAAGTCCGCGTCATTTGTGACAATCAAGCCCGAAGGCGGCCCCCCCAAGCTCTTATAGGTACTCATCGTCATCAGATGCGCACCTCGCTGCAATGGATTGGGCCACGCCTTGCCCGCAATCATACCTGATAGATGGGCAGCGTCGAACAGGACCATTGCTCCGACGTCGTCTGCAATTTGGCGAATCTCCGCCACAGGGTGGGGGCAGAGATTGAGGCTACCGCCAATGGTGATTAGTTTGGGTTGCACATCCTGCGCCAAGGCACGTAATCCGGCGACATCAATGGTATAGTGGGTTTGGTCCACGGGTGCTTCATAGATTTTGACCCCATACAGCCCCGCCGCACCTGCATTATGATGTGTGACATGACCACCGATGGATGCTGGTGGGACAATGACGCTATCCCCCGGTTGACAGGTCGCCATAAACGCATACAGATTTGCCATTGCACCAGAGCCAACGCGTATCTCTGCATAGTCAGCCTCGAATATCTCACAGGCAAGCCCCGCGGCGATGACTTCGATTCGCTCAATCGCTTCCAGTCCCATCTCATATTTATCACCCGGATAGCCCAAAGATGGCCGACTCCCTAAACCATCCCCCAACAGAGCCTCTGCACGCGGGTTCATGATGTTGGTCGCAGGGTTCAAGTTGATACACTCATACTCATGAATGATGCGATTTTTTTGGGTCAACGCATAAATCTCAGCATCCAGTTCTGTAGTGGTGTAATCAGCGTAGCCGCGCGCCATATCGTCGATAAACGTCGCCGTTGGTTCTGGTATCCACGTTAATTTGCTGGTCTTCATTGTGATATCCTTGTCATCATGAAAAAATCGCGGCCCATTCTTCCCCCCAAGCACCCTGCCAAAACCAAGGCTTGTCCGAGTTGGACTTTGCTACGCCACCGCGCCATAGATCAAATTTGGGATCGCTATGCTGCTCAAAAAAGTCGGTCAAGATGCCATCTAACATCGCCACAGTTGCGACATAACGATTATCGCCAGCCAGATTGTTACGTTCGTTGGGATCAGCGTTTAAATCATAAAGCTCGTCCATCAATTCAAACCGTGCATTGCCCTGAAACCGCTTCATGTAGAGCCACTTGTCGGTGCGAACGGCACGGGTTTCCTCTTGCTCAATGTACACAACCTCGTCCCAAACATCCGGTCGCTCATCGGCCAGCACCCCACTCATATCGCGCCCTGCATTCTCTGGTACATCTGCAATGCCTGCAACCCCCAACAGCGTTGGAAACAAATCGACTTGACTGATGAGATTGTCGGTTTGTCTGGAGACACAATCACTACCCGAAATCAGTAACGGTATGTGGTATCCTGCCCCATGCGCGTTGGACGGCCACGTCGCCTGTGCATGCCCCCAAAAGCCATGATGCCCCAGCGAGAAGCCGTGATCACAGGTGTAGACCACGACCGTATCATCCGCCAGCCCATTTGCTTCCATCGCACCCAGCACACGTCCGACAGCATCGTCCAACATGCTCATCTGTGAAAAGTAGTTACGGATTGAAGGCAGATCATTGGGGATGCGCATCACCGCGCTGTAGTCCAGCCCATCCCCGCTTTCGTTGACGCGCAACATGTAGCGGTCAATCACAGCCTTGCTAATGCCTTCGCGCGGGGCAGTCTTACAGGGGCAATCCGCATAGAGATGGGCAAAACGATTTTGTGCTTCGCCTTTAATCGACGGCCAGTGACCATAGGGCGAGTTGAAGGGCAAAAAGAGGAAGAAAGGGTTGTCTTGACGGGCGTCGTCATTGAGATAATCGACCGCTTTCTCAGCAAAAAAGTCAACGATGTGTCCCTCATAGACGCTCCGCGTTCCGTTCTCAATCACCGTATTGCCCCAAAAACTGCGTGTATGCCCATGTGGGAACGTCACCCAATGATTGAATCCATTTTGTGCCTTGGACGGATCACCAAGATGATATTTGCCGATAAGCGCAGTGTCGTATCCCTGCTCCGCGAGTAGTTCTGGCAAGGTGGTTATCTCGGTCAGCGCGTTCCAGTTGTCAGGCCACGTCTCCATTTTGCGGTCATCAATCCATGTGTGGATGCCATGTTGGGAGGGCATTTGGCCTGTCAGCACAGAGGCACGACAGGGCGAGCACATGGCGTTGACGCAATAGGCATGGTTGAACTGTACACTTTGCTGCGCAAGCCTGTCGATGTTGGGGGTATGGACCTCGGTGTTGCCATAACAGCCGAGTAGGTTGGCGGGGTGGTTGTCGGCCATGATGAGGATGATGTTGCGTGGTCTGTTCGACATCATTGCGCTCCCAACGTGGCAACAACAGCCTCACCCAACACACCCATTGCCTCATCAACCTGTTCATCAGTCACAATCAACGGTGGCAAGAAGCGCATACAGTTGCTATACAGCCCCGCGCGAATGGCAATCAGCCCTCGCTGTAGCACGGCAGTACAGAGTGCGCCAGTGGCATCCATATCTGGCTCTTTGCCCTCAGCACTCTGGACAAGTTCCATCGCCAGCATGGGACCAATGCCTCGTATGTCGCCAATGCGCTCTGGATATTGTACCTGTAGCCGCTCCAGACGCTCACGCATTTGTTGACCGATTTGGGTAGCCCGTTCCAAGAAGGCTGGGTCACTAATCGCCTTGGTGGATTCAATTGCAGCGACACAGGCCAACGGGTTGCCGCTGTAGGTTCCCCCCAATCCACCAGGGTGGGCAGCATCCATGATATCGGCTCTTCCTGTGACAGCAGCGATGGGCATCCCTGCCCCCAAGGACTTACCCGATACAATCAGGTCCGGCACGATGTTATAGTGTTCGCAGGCAAAGAGCTTGCCCGTGCGCCCAAAGCCACACTGGATTTCGTCGGCCACCATGACGATGCCATGCTCGGCGCAGATTTTGCGGATACGTTCCAAAAAGCGCGGTGGTGTGGGAATAAAGCCGCCTTCACCCTGCACAGGTTCGATGACAATGGCGGCGATGTGTTCTGGATCGACCTGGGCAATGAGTGCGTTCTCTAGCTGTTGGCAAGCGTACTCAACAAATCCCTCTTCGCTCGTCTCAGGTGGGCGGCGATAGACGTTCGGAAAGGGAAGTCGATAAATTTCAGGCGCAAAGGGACCAAAGCCTTTTTTGAAGAGCGCGTATTTGCTCGTCATCGACATCGTCATGTTGGTGCGCCCATGATACGCCCCTTCAAAGACAACAATGCCCTCTCTCCCTGTGTATGCGCGCGATAGTTTGACCGCGGCTTCAATCGCCTCGGCGCCACTGTTGGACAGCGTCGTCTTCTTGGCATATTTACCCGGCGTGACCTGATTGAGCAACTCGCATAACTCGACCAATGGCTCGTAGCTGGCGACAATCGAACACATGTGGATTAACTGTGCTGCTTGCTCTTGGATAGCACTTACGACTGAGGGTGGGCAGTGACCCACGGCCAGCATCCCAATGCCACCCGCAAAGTCAAGCAGCGTGTTCCCATCCACATCCGTGACCTGCGCACCGCTGGCGTGTTCGACAGCAATCGGTGTTAATTTACCGTTGCCCTGTGACATCGCTGCCTCGCGGCGTGCGACAATTTGTTGGCTCTTGGGACCAGGAATTTCTGTGATTAGATTAATTGTTTTCATGATATGGTTACAAAATCGTCCTTGATTTTAATGACACTATTAAGTTTACGTTAGCATGTGCAATATAGCATAGGGGTGTGTTCTCAGCAAACTGAGTGTCTGAATGAAGGTATAAGGAACCCAAATATGTTTCTAGAAATTAAAGTCCAGTGAACACACCCCCGTGCGAGTCGGATCGCACGAGGCGTGCTTACTGAACAATTTCTAATTTTTTGAGTTTACTTATCCGTACAAACATGCAAAACAACCCGATACCACGTTTTTCGGTTATTTTGCAGCATATATTGATTTGTAGAGCGACTAAATCATACTGTATACTCAGTCCTATGATAACTGGTGAACTCAAATCCAAAATCGACCGCATCTGGGACACCATGTGGTCTGGGGGCATATCAAACCCTCTTTCTGTCATCGAGCAGTTGACCTATCTGCTTTTCATCAAACGGCTGGACGAACTGCATACGCTGCGTGAAAGCAAAGCCAACTTGACCAAGAAAGCCATTGAGGACCCGATCTTTGGTCCTGATCAGAATCATCTACGCTGGTCACGCTTTAAGGATGACCCGCCAGAGGCCATGTTCGAGACGATGCGCGATGAGGTCTTTCCGTTTATGAAGGGGTTAGGGGGCAATGGGCGTGATGAGGATGACCCAGCAGGCAACAACTCTGCCTATGCGCACCACATGATGCCCTCTTTATGATGCCGACGCCGCGTGTTTTGGCAAACGTGGTGGATCAGCTAGATGGCATCGACATGTCATCCAGCGACACCAAGGGTGATCTCTATGAGTACATGCTGGGCAAGATCGCCAGTGCAGGGCAGAATGGGCAGTTTCGCACACCGCGCCACATCATCGAGTTGATGGTGGCGATGACCGCTACTATGAACTGGAAACAGCGGTGGCGGATGAATGGTTGGTTCCGCCGCGTGTCCAGCAGATTGATCTGCGCTTTCCGCGTGAAGGCATCAACTACGATGACCTCAGTGATGAAGAGAAAGAGCCGTGGGATAACCTCGACTGGGGCAGTGATTGGGATGCCGAGGACCCACCGGATCGCGTCAATGCGGGGGCCATCAACAACTGGCTCTTCAACCAAGACACCGTTGACAAGGTGCTCGAGCATCTCATGCAACATGGTCACAAAGTCGATGGCGGCGACCGACTGGCAAAGACCATCATCTTTGCACGCAACCATGACCACGCCCAGTTTATCGAGCAACGGGCGTTGGTCATGGTTCCGTCTAAAAGGTCTAACACAGGAGAGGGGCAGGTTCTTGCGGAGGCCGTTTTTTTGCGGGACGCGGAGGTAGGTCAACGTG
>JBCCFC010000950.1:0-5532 GCA_039029935.1 Chloroflexota bacterium | reverse complement strand
GTGGAATGACCCTCGCCAAACACGTTTACACACTGCTGGGTAGATACAGCGTAAACGTACTGCCCTTATGTAATTCACTCTCAACAGAAATCCCGCCGTTATGTGCCTCGGCAATCCACTGGACAATGCTCAACCCCAACCCACTACCGCCCAATTCGCGACTACGCGCTTTATCTGTGCGATAAAATCGGCTAAAAATCTGTCGCTGATCCTCTTGACTAATGCCGATGCCTGTATCTTGAACATAAACATGCACCTGTCCATTTTCATTTTTCAGTCCCATCGTCACTGTGCCGCCTGCACTCGTGTATTTGACGGCATTTTCGGCCAAGTTAAGTAGAAGCTGGCGCAAACGGTCCGGATCGCCATAGACCAATGCTTGGTCTTCATCGCCCAGACGAACGTCGATAGCCCCTTCACCTTTACGTAAATCTGCAAGCCGACGGGTTTGACGATACACTTCTAGCAGTAGCGTATCCATCTCAACTGTTTTCATCTGTAATTGAATACCACCACTGTCAGCCTGCGCCAGCAACAGCAAATCGCTGACCATTTTACTCATGCGTTTGGCTTCACTCTCAATTTCGTTGAGTGTTTCTTTATATGCCTCAACCATCGGTCCATTGAGGGGTTGTATAGCGGGTGTCGCTTGCTTTTTTGCCATGCGTTGAAGTAGTTCAACATTGCCTTGGATGGTCGTGAGCGGTGTCCGCAACTCATGGCTCACATCTGCCACCAACCGTTCTTGTGTCAAGAACAATTGTTGGATTTGACTAAGCATTTCATTAAACGTCTCACCCAAACGCCCCACTTCGCTTTTATTTTCAGGAATGTGAATTCGTTGCCCCAAATCCTGTGTACGCGTGATCCCAAGCGCAATATCGGTGATATCGTCAATGGGCGCCAATGCCCGTTGCGCCAGAAATGCACCACCAATGGCGGCAATCATGAGACTGAGTGCGCTGCCAAAAATGAGATAACGCCCAGCTTGATTAAGTGTATTTTCGAGATACGTAATGGGTTGGATAATCTGAATCGCCGCCAACACACTTTGGTTGGCCATCACAGGGACACTATACACGAGCAGGGACAAATTATTTTGGTCGGTTGTATAAAAACGATGCGCCTTCCCTTCACGAATCGTGTCAAGTGCGCGTGTGTAATCTTGAATTTGGATATTGCCTAGATTATTACTGCGCTGATAAATCGCGCCGTCTAACCCAACAAGCTGAATACCTGATGCACTCGCAAAAAAGTCTAACGCTGGAAACTCGATACGTGTAGGGTCTGTACGCATGATAAATGTGCTGGTTTCTAGCTGCCGGTGGATGGCCCTTGAGACTTCTGTTGCCTGATTCGCTGTGTCCAGCACAGTTTGCAGGCGAAGATTAGTCGCAAGTGCAGAATAGACAGCAATGCTAAAGAGGATGAGCATTGCACCCAGTAACGCCGTGTACCACAACGTCAACCGTAAACGGATTGTCATAATATAGACACCTAGTCGTTCCTGCGTAATGTATAGCCTACGCCACGAACGGTCTGTATCATGCGAGCTTGATTGCCAGTTTCCAGTTTGGTGCGTAGATAGCGTACATAGACTTCAATAATATTGCTTTCGCCATCAAAATCATATTCCCAAACGTGTTCAAATATTTGGTCCCGCGTTAATACCTGATTGGGATGGCGCATAAACAATTCTAACAGATCAAATTCTTTTGCAGTGAGATGAATTTCTTGATCCTCGCGAAAAACCTGATGTGTTTTTGGGTTGAGGGTGAGGTTCGCATATTGATAGACATCTGTTGGTGCATCGCTAACTGCCGCTGTTCTGCGGCGAAACAGGGCGCGCAGCCTTGCCAGCAGCTCATCAAAAGCAAATGGCTTAATGAGATAATCGTCCGCACCTGCATCCAATCCGGCAACACGGTCAGGCACAGTCTCCCGCGCGGTCAAGATAAGAATGGGTACATCTGAGGCCTTTCGTAAACGACGACACACCTCAAAGCCATCGATCCCAGGCAACATTAAGTCAAGAATGATTGCATTGGGTGGGTTATCCCGTGCGATATGCAGGGCCGATTCTCCATCCTCTGCTGTAACAACATCATACCCCTCAAAGATTAACCCCCTGCGTAATACATCACGGATGTGACGATCATCTTCTACAATTAGAATCTGTTCGGACATACTTTTCCCTTTCTTGACTGTGGTTGACTGAAAATAATGAGTTGCACATTTCGCTCCTGTCCTGGCAATTCATTTAGCATTCAACTTATTTTAGTATATACTCATGATGTCTTGATTGCCTTGAGAATTCTCTTGACAACTCCCTCTGGCTAATGCCAAGGATCGCATCTGTATATCCTACGATATTCATGCCAAATATGCAATCAGATAGGTCGCCTAGTACAGGTTGAAATCGTTTGTGTTTATGGATAGTATAAAGTTACGCAATTTTTCGTAACTTTTGCAAAATCAATCATCAACAACAGATTAGCAAACCAATATTTTTGCGGATATCCGTATGATGAGCCAATAAAATTAGAAGTTATGTTATTTGGGGGCAGTATACCTCAATTATACAACTTCCATCCTAAAAACAACTTAAAAATGAGGAGATTTTTAATTATGTCTGAAAAGTATCGAATTGAAAAAGACAGCATGGGCGAAGTCCAAGTCCCCGCAAATGCATTATATAGTGCGCAAACACAACGAGCCGTTAACAACTTTCCAATCAGCGGGCTGCGTTTCCCACGTGCATTCATTCGTGCATTGGGCATGATCAAAGGAGCGGCAGCAGCGGTTAACCATGATCTAGGATTGATGGATGCAAAGATGGCAGAGACGATTCAGACTGCTGCCCGCGAAGTTGAGCAGGGGCAACACGATGAGCATTTCCCCATTGACATTTTCCAGACGGGTTCTGGAACAAGTTCAAACATGAATACCAATGAGGTCATTGCAACACTCGCCTCAACCTATTTTGGTAGCACAGTACACCCGAACGACCACGTGAATATGGGACAGAGCAGTAATGATGTGATTCCAACAGCAATTCACCTCTCTGCCTACTTATCTGTATCAGATGCGCTGTTACCAGCATTGCAACACTTGCACACAACGTTGATCAACAAGGCCAAGGAGACAGATCACGTGGTTACAACAGGGCGTACCCATTTAATGGATGCGATGCCTGTGCGCTTGAGTCAAGTACTGGAAGGGTGGGCAAGCCAGATCAATCATGGTATCCAACGGGTAGAGGCATCACTGCCACGCGCTGCTGAATTAGCGCAGGGTGGCACGGCTGTTGGGACAGGCATCAACGCACACCCCGAATTTGGCGAACGCATTGCCAAGAAGCTCTCTGAGATGACGGGACTGCCATTGGTTAAAAGCTCAAACTATTTTGAAAGTCTGAGTACACAGGACGCGATGGTTGAGTTGAGCGGGCAGCTTAAAACCATTGCGGTCAGCTTGATGAAAATTAACAACGACCTGCGTTGGATGAACAGTGGACCCATTGCTGGCTTTGGCGAGATTGTGCTGCCATCACTACAACCCGGCAGCAGTATTATGCCCGGCAAAATCAACCCTGTGATTCCTGAAGCACTCACAATGGTCTGTGCGCAGGTCATTGGGAACGACACAGCCATCATGGTTGGTGGACAGTCAGGTAATTTCCAGCTCAATGTGATGTTGCCCGTGATCGCTTATAATTTGCTGCAAAGCATTGAGATTCTCGCCAATGGCTCACACCTACTGGCAGACAGTGCGATTGCTGGGTTTAGTGTAAATGAAGAGCGTATTGCTGGCTTGGTCGGTCGTAATCCCATTTTGGTGACAGCATTGAATCCTGTCATCGGGTATGAAACAGGTGCAAAGATTGCCAAACAAGCCTATGCGGAGGGACGTTCACTGAAGGATGTTGCCTTAGACTCGACCTCTTTGACATCGGACGAATTGGATCGCCTCCTTGACCCACGCCAATTGACAGAAGGTGGCATTCAAAAATAGCAGTATCCCTAAAGTATCATAAAAAAAGAGGTTCAACTCAGTTGAACCTCTTTTTTTATGACGTTTCCGTTTTATTTCAAGTAATGAATGGGGTTTTGCAATCTGCCATTATAGCGCACTTCAAAGTGTAAATGTGGCCCTGTACTATTACCTGTGCTACCCATTGTACCAATTTGCTGACCGTTTGCAACATACTCACCTGAATGCACATAGATGCTATTTAAATGAGCATAGAGCGTCGCAAATCCATTGCCATGGTCAATGATAATATGATTGCCATAACCACCATTCCAACCGCCTGTTGCTAGCACTACATGCCCTGCATCTGCTGCACGAACGGGTGAACCTGTCCATGCACCAATATCTATGGCGGGATGCCCACCCCAATAGTTTTGATTGATAGACCCACTGGCAGGCCAACCAAAGCTTCCCGTTGCTTTGATCACTGTACCCGTATTATTAGAGCGGTTTGTAACGCTCGCCGTCCACGACGGTGTTTGCTGTTGTATAAACGGCTTGCGTCCACCAACGACCATCACCTGATCACCAATGACCAAGGGTGTTGTTTGATCCGCTAGATTATTGCCTTGGTAGCCAATAACCTTTTCTATCGTTGTTTTATACTTTTTGGCTAGCGTTGCAACTGTGTCTCTTGCCGTAACTGTGTGTAAGACACCGTCTGTAGGTGGGATAGTGAGGTTATCACCGATGCTCAGTCTATGTGGATTGTTCTCAATATGTTTATTGGCCCATTGTAACGTTTCTGGTCGCAACCCATATCTTTGGGCAATACCAACAACTGTATCATTGGCCTTCACCACATAATTCTGTATGACCAATGGCTGTCGCTCAGGCGCAAGTGCAACAGATGGTGTTGTCTCTTGGCTAACCGGTTCAATAATTTTGGTGAATGGGAGCGGGATTCGTTGTAAAACCGCATTTCCAGCAATTGCACTGCCTAATTGTGAGCCACCAACCGCAACCGTTGGTTCACCTGAATTTGGCGATGTAATTAGATTCCCAAGTGAAATGTCTAAGTTGGGTATATCAACGCGGCTGAGAATGAAAATTGTTGCTGCAATAATCACAACTGCGATGTGACCCGCCAACCGAATCGGTGTCACTTGATCAGATAATGACTGTTTAACATCCGCCTGTATCTGGTGCATGAATGGTTGGGGGGACTGTTGATATGGAACCAACGCTGTATTTTGTGGTACATGAACCAATTGTGTTGTCTGTCTGGACACAGGGGCAATTGCTGTAACGGGAGACGTTACTGGCGCAGGGTAATATATCGGTGGATTATGAGCCATTGGTATATGCTGTTTTTGCATAGTATTATTTTGATTTATATTGTCAATGGGGCCATTGGTTTCCCTATTGACAGAAATATGCCCTTGAGATGTTGTGTGAGAGTGCTGGTTGGTTGGCTGTGTGGCTGTATTTTGGGAGTGATATTGTTTTGCAAAAATATTAGATGAATGATAATCATCTACTGACATTATACATACCTCG
>JBCCFC010000949.1:0-5532 GCA_039029935.1 Chloroflexota bacterium | reverse complement strand
GTAGCACTCAAAGAAGGCAAACAGCTCATCGCTTTCAATCACATTCAGCACATCAGCATGAAAAGCCACGCCCTTGCGCCCCATCATAGGTACATTGCGCGCCCCGTTGAGCATGACGCTATCTGTTTCTGCGTGGCTTAATCGCCCGTGAAAAGGTGATACAGGCACGGGAGACCATTCTGGCACACATGTCAACCTATAATGTCCTCGTCCCCGACACACCTGTCCTAGATGGCGTCATGCTCAACGGGGCGCGCAATGTACCTATGATGGGGCGCAAGGGCGTGGCTTTTCATGCTGATGTGCTGAATGTGATTGAAAGCGATGAGCTGTTTGCCTTCTTTGAGTGCTACTTTGGTGAGCCAGCGACAACGTTTAATTATAAGTGGTTACGCGGTGTGGGCAATGAACAGTATACGGGCGCACACATGGATTATGTTTATATGGGACGCGGCTCGGCCAATTTGCACACAGTCTGGATTCCACTGGGTGACACGCCAGTTGACCAAGGCACGTTGACCATGTGTCACGCCTCCAATCGTCTGGATAGCTTTGAGCGCATCCGCAACACCTATGGACGAATGGATGTTGATCGTGATGGAGTTGATGGGTGGTTTACAAAGAATCCGCTAGATATTTCCGAAAAATATGGCGGCGAGTGGCGTACGACTGATTTCCAGATGGGTGATGTGATGATCTTTGGGATGCACACAATGCACGCCTCAACGACAAACCTGACCAATCGTTATCGACTCAGTTGTGATGTGCGTTATCAGCCTGCCAGCGACCCCATCGACCACCGTTGGATAAAGAATGGCGAGGGACATACATGGACGGAAAATATTAAGCCGATTGAAGAAGCTCGTCAAGCATGGGGTGTATAACGCTTGAATTGTGTCCCTCCTAGACGCCAAATATATCACCCAAGCGCGCAAAATAGACGTGAATGGTAAACCCATTACGGGTTTCTGTATACTCTAAGTCTGCTTGGGTGAATTCACCATAGACATTAGGGCGGTTATGAAAGACGACATAATAACCTGTCGTCACCCCTTCACAGACCATATATCCCTGTAATTGTTCCAACCCATCCTCATACAGCGACTCACCGCGCCAAATTTTGGTCTCAATCACATAGCGTTTCTGTCCATACACAAATACAATATCCATACGTCCATTGCCCGTTGGGACTTCGCTAAAGACAGAGGCGTCCACGCGGTCAGATATGGACGCCAAGTACGCCATTAACAAATATTGACCTGTGGCTTCTTGTGGGGTTGGACTAATCTCAAATGCTTTAAATCCTCGTCGTTCGACAAATTCACGGAAACGAGACAACAGCGTTTTCATTTGGAATATTGTGTCAGGGGAAAGGCCGATGTCGGGATTTAGATTATAGCCATTGAGTAACATATCTGCTTGCAAGCTGTTCTCAACGGGTACAAATCCTGCGAGTAAAACTTGACGATAGATAGTGTTACTAATTTGGCATTGACCCCGCTCTGTCGGTGAGATGACACCGTCCTCAAACAAAGCCTTCACTATTTTATTGTTTTGATTAAATTCATAGGGACGGCCAAACAAAATCTGAAACACCTCATCTGGATACTCACCAGCACGACGAAGAATCGTTTCAAAGTTATAGTTCGTCTCCGTAGTAAACTGGCGATAAGCCTGTCGTACATGGTTTTCTGTAATCACATGGCTTCTATCCGTCACCAATTCCTTGGTCAGAATAATTGCCATCCGGTTGACGAGAAATGGCTGACCACTGGTCACATCACATAATTTTTTGATGGCATCAGGTTCAAATTTTTGTCCAGTCTCTCTTGCGTATTGATTGAGCAAGCCCTTGACTTCTTGAAATCGAAATCGCGGTAGTTCGACTTGTCGTGCAATGTTAAATGGTGAGCTACGACCTAAGTTGATACGAGCTAGATTGGCAAGACCTATTAAAATGACACTATGTAAGCTGTGTTCGATGCGTCTTTCAAGATACAGGAAACGCCAAATTAGAAGTAATTGGGTAATTGCGTCTTGTGGTGTACTATCAAACTCATCAATAATTAAAACAAGTTTAGCTGTCGGCCATACACCATATAAGTCAATAAAAAATTCTTTAAGAGTTTCATAGTCACTGGGTGGTCTTTGAAGTAAACCCCTAACCACTGACCAATCTATATTTCCAGTAGGTTCTGGAGGTGGATCTACTGATGACGGAATTGCCGCTTTGATATAACGACACAATGATTTCCCGAATGACGTCAAGAAACTGTCAACGGTCCACTGTTCATAAAGCTGAAAATCTAGCGGAATTGGTGTGAACTCAGGTTGCGCCAAAAGCGCATTGTCTAGCTCTTCTCGCAACGTTGTTTTGCCCGACTGACGAGGTGCATAAATTGTGAAGTATTCCCCTTGAATAATATGCGCCATAATGTCATCCAGCAGTTCTTGGCGCGGTACATAGTAGTGTTTGTCTTTGTTAATTGGGCCATATACATTAAATTGGCGAGCCATCATCACCACCCTTTACTACGACAAGCAAGCACAAACCTTTAGGCAGGTTCAGCCGCTTCAGCAGCCTTATTCTCGCGCTGTTGACGCAAATCATCCCACACAATAAAAATGCCTAGCCCAATCACGCCACTGACAATGGCACTGTCAGCGATGTTGTAGTTCGGCCAATAGTAAACGCCGGGAATACCCATTTTGATGAAGTCGGTGACAAACCCCTGATAAAGACGGTCAATGACATTGCCAACAGCGCCGCCAAGCTGTAAGCCTAGCAAAAAGCGCACAAGCCGTTGGTCCATCGGCAGATAGCGTACATAGACCAAGATTGCAACCACGACGACTGCGGCAATGGCAACAAATAAATTCCCCTGATTTTGGAGGATGCCAAATGCTGCACCATAATTATCAACATGTTCAAACACAAAATATTCACCCAACTGCGGAATAGGCGTCATAAAATTGTAGACCCCTTTGGGAATTGTCGCCCGTACCCAGATTTTTGTCCATTGGTCCAATCCAATCACAACCGCCGCCACTAATAATACAGGCCAAATTGTTTGCCACCATAGGGCTACCCTTTGCATAATCCTCATTTCTCCCATCTCTTGTGAATGATGAAACGCCCGTTTCATTCAGATTTGATAATGTGTGAATCCACAACAAATAATTGTATCTCAAAACACCGTAAAATGCTTAATTTCAAATGGTGTGTTATACTATGACAATTCTAAATTAATGATGAACAGGGTGGAAAGTTGAAAAGTTGAAGGGTGGAAAGGTTGAAGAATCTTTTATACTTCAACCTTTCAACTTTTCAACTTTCTACCTTTACAAAGGAGAGTTTGATGCCACGCGAGATTACAATTGCATTGGTGCAAATGGCCCCAGAGTTGGCGAGTACGGAAGAAAACTTGCGCAAGATGGGCGATTTTGCAGAGCGGATTTGTACAGAACAAAATACGGATTTAATCATCTTCCCAGAATTGAGCTATACGGGCGCAGAGTTGGGGTTACGGGCCACCGATTTGGCCGAACGTGTTCCGGGACACGCAACAAATTATCTGGCAAAACGTGCCAATGACTTTAACACACACATTGTGTTTGGCTTGGTGATGAAAGAGCGGGTGGAGAGTATTTTATATAATGGGCTTGTTTGTTTGGGACCAGAGGGCGACGTATCAGGTGAGTATCGCAAAGTACACTTATTAGGTGAAGAACGTCAAGTCTATCGCAATGGCTATCGTTTTACTACCGTTGAAGCCGAGTGGGGACGTTTTGGGTTGACCACAGGAGCCGACCTTGCTTTTCCCGAAGCAGCACGCAGTTTAACCTTGGATGGCGCGGAACTGGTGGTGCTATCCGCCAACTGGGAAGAGCAATATAAAGATTCATGGCGCGCCCATATCATCAGCCGCGCATGTGAGAATGCGATTTTTATGGCCGCAGCCAACCGTGTGGGTGAAGAGCCTACCATGCGTTTTGCAGGGGATAGCATGTTGGTGGGTCCATCGGCAGAGGTCTACACTGTCCTGGATGAACCAATAGAAGGCTATGCGGTTGCGACGATTGATCTGGACGAAGTTCGTCGGGTGCGCGAAGACCGCCAGTTGATTCAATTCCGTGAACCCAACGCCTATCGCTCCGTTGTGAAAAAATATTAGACTAATCCACAGCAAAGTACCCGCGAAGTAGGCATTCTCTAATGCTGCTATACTCGTGTAAGAGCCGCAATAGAAATTGCTCCCTCCGCACGATGATAGGTATTTTGCAGAATGGCCTTAATACAAAAGTGTGAATCATATGCTACCAAGAAACATTTATAGTGGAGAATGGCAACAGGACCCAGCGTTGACCGACTATCGAGTTGAAACATTTAGTGATATGTGGATAGAGCGGGCGACATGGCACCCGGGAACACCGCCCGAACATTTTGCTGATATGCGCATTGGCGAGTTACATTATGGCGGACCTGGATACATCTGGGTGCGATTTTGGCTGCTCAAAGAGGAACGAATTGTCGAGAAATATTTTACGCAGGAAGGGGAGGCATTAGGACTATATATCCCTGTCTGTATGCCACCTACACCCATGCAACGACAATATACGGCGCAGGGATTGGTTTTGGCGCTCTGGTATCAGGAGAATGGACGGATGACGGTTCTTCATGAGGATGAGTTTGACGAAGGGGTTGCCAGTGGTGAGGTTTCACCCGTCGAATCGGAGCAGGCTGAATATTTGATTCGCAATCTGACACTGGATATTTCAAAAAAGCAATTTCCTTCTGCCCTCATTCGTAATTTTGCCCTCGACACAGATATCAACGATTACCGCAATTATTAGTTGGATGAATGTAGAAGCCGAGTTTTTTACAAAAGCTCGGTTTCTGTATGTGATAGAGAAGTATGGAGTAAATCATCATGATTGCCATTGTGGATTACGGCGTCGGCAATTTGCGCAGCGTATACAAAGCCTTTGAAACGGTCGCCGCACCTTTGGGTATCCCGGTCGATATCGTGGATGAGCCGACCGACTTGACCAAGTGGCGCGCCGCCGTTTTACCCGGACAGGGCGCCTTTGGGGATAGTATCGACAATATCCGTGAGCAGCAGTTGGAGACACCTATTCTGGATGCTGTTCAAGCGGGTCTGCCACTTCTGGGCATCTGTGTAGGCATGCAATTGCTCTTCGATTCAAGTGAGGAAATGGGGCAGCATGAAGGATTGCACATTATCCCCGGCCATGTCCGCCGTTTCCCTGCTGGGATGGAGGATGTGACTAGAAGGGTACATGGAGGGGCAAGCGAAGATGCCGATGTCAAACATACCTTGCGCATCCCACAAATTGGCTGGAACCAATTGCATCAGCAACAGACATCAGAGGCACTAGACCCCTTGTTGGAAGGTGTGCCGGATGGCGCATATGGCTACTTTGCCCACAGCTATTACTGTGATCCTGTGAATCGAGATGCTGTATTGACCATGACCGACTATGGTATCGACTACACGAGCATTGTACGCT
>JBCCFC010000948.1:0-5538 GCA_039029935.1 Chloroflexota bacterium | reverse complement strand
TATGTTAATACCACCTGAAATGTAAGTTTGAATTCTTTTCTAATTTGGAATTGCTGCAATAAGACCGATAAATTGGACAGCGAGGTAATTCTAGACTACTGTATCAAGATGTCGCCCAAGGCTTGGGTGCCACCAACGCCAGAGCAACGTCAATTACGTAGCTACGTGCGTCACAGAGATGCTCTAGTCAAGACACGAACACAGCAGAAGAACCGTCTAAGCGACTGTAAAGATGAGTATATACGCAAGTCCATTCAATCGCTGATTGACTCAATCAATAAACAGATTGAGGACATTATGCAGAAAATCAAGGAACTCATCAAGGACGATGAGCCGATGAAGAAACAGAAAAATCTGCTCACCTCAATCAACGGCATTGGCGATATCGTTGCCCTCACCATGATGGCTGAGATGCCTGATTTGGCTGACTATGAGAGTGCTCATGCTGCTGCCGCTGATGCTGGCGTTACGCCCGCTTATTTTGAGTCTGGCGATACCATTCGACGGACGCCAAATATCTCAAAAATTGGCAAATCTGCTGTCCGTGGGGTCCTTTATTTTCCTGCCATGAATGCCATCAGGACCAATCCGGTTGTCAAAGCACTTGCTGAGCGTTTAGAGGCCAAAGGCAAGAATGGCAAGGTCATTATTGTCGCTGCTATGCGCAAACTTATACACTTAGCTTATGGTGTTCTCAAGAATCAGACTCCTTTCGATCCAGAATGGACGTCCAAGCCAAACCCTAAACCTATTGAGGCTTAGAATTTGACGCTAATTCTACACAATTAAACTCAAATAAGGCACTGGCCGATAGGTTTTTACGTAGTATCTACTGAGTTCACTATTCACTCATCACTATCGCCCAATAAATGGCAGGAACGAGAACCATCGCTTTGGCTGGCTTGGCTCATTCGTGTCATCCAACGCGGTTGGCACACCGATATCGATAGCGGTCTGGCTGTTCAGGCGGAAGACTTGAGCGTCGGTCAAGTTGGCCGCGTCGATACGTCCGTTGAGCGTGATGGTATCGCCACTCTGTGCATTCTCATCCACCCGTGTGTTGAGGATGGCCGCGCCTGTGTCACCGCTGGCAAGTGTGCCGACACGAAGCGCACAGACAGTTCCGGCGGGCGCACCATCGGGGCATGGACCACTGCCATCGAGCAATTGCCACACAGCATCGGTCGTCTGTGTTTGACCTGCTGCACGAACACCATCTGTTTGTAGACCACTGCCCGCGCTGTCAAAGACGGTGCCCTCTGGAATCACGACGATGATGATTACCTGTGTTAGCTCGTCGTCATCTGGATTGCCAAAGGTGATGGTAAATGATGTCTGCTCGCCCGGTGAGGCGGTATTGCCATCCGCAATGACGGCCATATCGACCGCTGCGATATTTTCTGCGGCGTCAATCACCTCCTGTGGCGTGACACCTTCATCAAAGACCTCAGCCGCATCAAAGCTGTCATCGCCATCTGCAATGGCTTCGTTGATGAGTCCCTCCACAATCGAAGCCAGTGGTACAGGTGTACTCGTTGGCGTCAGTGTGTCTGTTGGCACAGGTGTATCGGTCGGCACAGGTGTATCGGTCGGCACAGGCGTACTGGTGACGGTGGGTGTACCCGTTGGCGTCGATGTGCTGATGGCCGTTGGTATTGGTGTGTCAGTCGACACAGGCGTACTCGTTGGCGTTGATGTATCAGCGGGCGCAGGTACAACAGTCGGTACAGGTGTATCTGTTGGTACAGGTGTATCTGTTGGTACAGGTGTATCTGTTGGTACAGGTGTATCTGTTGGTACAGGTGTACTTGTCGGCATCATCGTCGCAGTCGGTGTCATCGTCGCAGTCGGTGTTATCGTCGCAGTCGGTGTCATCGTCGCAGTCGGTGTCATCGTCGCAGTCGGTGTTATTGTTGGCACACTCGTTGGCGTTGATGTACTGGTGACAGTGGCCGTTGGTGTACTGGTCGCAGTCGGTGTACTCGTCGCTGCTGGTGTGCTGGTCGCAGTCGGCGTACTCG
The DNA here is from genome assembly GCA_039029935.1 of Chloroflexota bacterium. Classification (GTDB taxonomy): domain Bacteria; phylum Chloroflexota; class Anaerolineae; order Caldilineales; family Caldilineaceae. The sequence continues at coordinate 3,517 of JBCCFC010000948.1, read as the reverse complement.
TAGATGTCGGTGTATGGGTTGGTGTCGGTGTGGATGTTGATGCGGGGAAGTTATTGTCAACAATTGTGCCAACACCAATGCTGTCAGCAACAGCCACACTAGAGGACACACCGCTGAGGACCAATTTTAATTCGCGGTTTCCTTGTTTAATAGCCAAATTATTAATTGGGATTGCAATATTAACACTGCTTGATCCCGCTGGAATGGTCGCAGAGCCACTGGTTGTGGTGTAATCGTCTGGTGCATGGGCCGAAATATTCTCAGTTGTGTAGCTAAAGGTGACATCACTCAGCGATGGCGTTGAGAGCGATACGTTGAAAACGATGCTGCCTGCGGTTTCGTTGGCCGATGGGTCATTGACCGACAGTCTTGGTGTATCATCATCGGTAATCGTGCCCGTGCCGGATGCGGTGGCGAGCAACGCATTGACTGGATTGAAGAGACTGACGAGGAAGGTCTCGTTTGTTTCCATCCCACCATCATTGATGATGGGTACATTGATCTGTGCCGTCGTGCTACCCGCTGGGATGCTGACCGTGCCACTGCTGGCTGTAAAGTCGCTGCCAGAGGTGGCGCTGGCGGGGCTGTCCTCGCCAACCTGATAGGATGCGCTGATGGCCTGGGCTTGTGGCTGTGCAAGGCTGATCGTGAACAACATCGTGCCTGCACTCTCGGCAGCGGTGAGGCTATTGATGGTCATGGTTGGGACACCTGTGAGTGCCTCAAACGCACCAATATCTACGGTGCTGTTGATGATGCGTGGAAAGCCTGTCCCGCGCTGGTCGGTTGTGACCGAGGCTGGGATTTGGGCATTGTCCCCCGCATCAATGGCTGGGCTATTTGCCACCAAGCCGTGTGTCATTGGATTGCTGTCCGCTGCCTTGTTCGAGGCCAGAATGGGGTTGAGGATGCTGGCGAGCGTGGTGGGGGTGTTGCCATCACTAGTGGCGTTGATGACTGCTGGGGCCGCCGCTGCCGCCGCTATGTTACCCACAAGTGCCTGCGCCGTTGTGTTGGCACTGTCACCCAGCACATTTTTGCCCATCAGCGCATAGGAATCGTTGGGTGATTTCTGAGCCACCTCATCACCAACACCCGTTGCACGATTGCCCGAGAGCAAGCTGTTGACCAACGTAATGGATGTTGTCGTGGTGATGCCGCCATTATTATTGCTAAAGGTTGTGTATATGCCACCACCATTCGTACCCGCTGTATTGCCTGTGACTGTGCTGTGAATCAATTTTGCGCGACCATGACTGGCATGAGAACTATGATAGATATGTGGCGCAATATATATACCGCCACCGTTGCCCGTCGCATGGTTACTGCTCACGGTACTATTGAGCAATGTCAGTTCAATGCTAGTGGTATTATTGTTCCTATAATCAGGTCTGCCGCTGTTATAGTAAGAAGGCTTTGGCTTTAGGGCGATGCCACCACCATTACCTGTCACGCTATTGTTGCTTACCGTGCTGTTAACTAATGTGACAAAACGTTGATCAACGACACCGTCACGGCCAGCAAATGTCGCTATATGAATGCCACCACCGCCCTTACTAGACACATTGCTGTCCACCGAGCTGTTGGTCATTGTGATATACGAGTGGTGGGTCTGGTTGCTAGAGCGAGATTTGGAGTTGGCATAGAGACCACCACCCTCAAGGCTCGCCGTATTATTACGGATCGTCATGTTGTTTAGTACGAAATCCCCAGGACTGCCTGCGTGACTTACAAGATAAAGCCCACCGCCTTTCTCCAAGGCTTGATTTCCGCTGATGAGGCCATTGGTGATTGTGATACCACTCTCGGCATAGATGCCCCCACCGTACTTTGTAGCTTTGTTGTTTGTGACCGTAATGTTCTCCGCATTAACAATGGCTGAAGTTCCAAAATAAATTCCCCCGCCGTGTCGATTGGCCGAATTGCCGCTTACGGTGATATTTGTCATTGTCAGCGTCGTAGACTTTGCTAACAAACCACCGCCCAGGCGATCAAAGGTGTGGTTATTATTGATGGTGCTGTTTGTTAGGGTCACAAAACTATCATCCATATATAACCCACCAACACTACCGCTATTGGCCGAGTTCTGTGTCACGGTGAGACCTGTTAATGTCGCCGTCACCTCATTCATATGTACACCGCCAGAGCCTGCATGACCCGTATTCGAGAAGATCGTACTGTTGGCAATGGATAAATTACCATCTCTGATATAGACCGCACCGCCTTTTTGTTCCTGTGCTTTATTGTTATAGAACCTGCTATCGCTTATCGTCAGGGTGCCGCTGCGGACGTATATTCCAGCACCATCGTCACCCTGAACAGCGTTTGAACGAATATCACTCTGGCTGATATTGACTGTGCTGTTGTTCTTTACAGCTAAACCACCTCCCCTATCAGATTTATTCAAGGTAATCGTGCTATTGGCGATGGTGGCCGTGCTATTGTTATTCACATAAATACCACCGCCATAACTGATGTCTTTGTCGGTTCGAGAACCACTGCTGCGTATATAAGTAAAGGTTACATCGGCACTGTTGGAGATAACGGTGCTATTGGTCAGCGTTAAAGCGGCTGTGTCCGTAATCAAAAGGCCACCACCACGAAATTGACCAGAAAGCTCGTTGTCGCCTGTACTTGTCTGTTTGTTATAGTATCCATAGAGGTCGGAGGTTCCATTGTGAACCGTGATGTGGTCCAACGTCAATTTCCCACCGCTGCCCCCCTTGCCATCAACTTCAAAGATGCGGAACTCGTCGCCTGAATTGCGCGTGATGGTGATGCCGCTGCCACCATTGATCGAGATCGTGCTGGTGATGACGGGTAGACCGTTGGCACCATTGGTGCTGGTGATGTTGGCGGATGTTAAGACAATCGTGTCGGGGCTGGTGTTAAACTGGATGGTATCTGCACCAGAGCCAGCCACACAGCTATCCACAACCGAGTCGGTGTTGGCAGCGTTGATCGCATCAACAATGTCGCAATCCCCGCCTGCCCCAACCGTATTGGTGTTGACCGTGATGGTGGCAGCGTGGAGTGTCGGTGCTGCGGATGCCAACAACAGCGATGTACCAATCGCCGTTGTTGCGGCTGCATGTACCAGCTTTTGCCCTATCCGTCGGAACCCTCTCTCTGACAGCTGTACGGCAAAGTGCTGTCCACTGAGAGATGCCCAACGATGGCGTCCATTTAACCTATGCCGCCTGCGCCATATCTTTGCTGACATCAGCAGTTTCATCTGTGCATGGAAGGCATGGAGACGGGCCAGTCGATTGACATCGCCCCCATTGTCCGCTGTTGCTTGATTTGTGTTGATCTGTGCATACTCAGATTTAGCAAGCGTTTGTCTCCGTTTATTTGGATTGTATTGCATTGTATTGCTTCCTTATTATCATGGATTAAGTAAACCCAAATATGTTTTTAAAAATAAAGTTCAGTGAGCACACCCTCGTACGGGTCGGATCGCACGAGGGTGTGCTCACTGAACTATTTCTAATTTCTTTTTTGGGTTTACTTAATT
>JBCCFC010000947.1:0-5545 GCA_039029935.1 Chloroflexota bacterium | reverse complement strand
GAAAAAATGGCGAGGCCCTAAGAGCCTAATTTTCAATTTTAGATATGTTGTTGGACGTTAAATTTTAGGCAGATTCACGCAAAAAAACTTGGGTGTCACATGTAAAAATCATGAGATATAGGTTAGAAACCGCTTCATCGCTGCAAGGTATTTTAACGCGAATGCAACGTTGTCTTGTCGTTGCTACGAAATATAACGCGCATACAACGTTGCTTCGTCATTGAGAGGTAGTGTAACAAACAAATATAATCATATGGAAATAGAGCCCAAGTGGCAAAACGCTTGGGAGGAACAAGGGCTGTACAACACAGTCGAGGACCCAGATCGCCCCAAGTGGTATGCATTGACCATGCTGCCCTATCCGTCGGGTGATTTGCACACGGGACACTGGTATGCGTTTACGCCGAGTGATTCAGCGGCGCGTTATCGACGCATGAATGGCTACAACGTCTTTTTCCCACCGGGGTTTGATGCCTTTGGACTGCCCGCAGAGAATGCAGCCATCAAAAATGGTATCCACCCCAAACCCTGGACCTATGATAACATCGAGCGGATGCGCAAGCAGATGCGGCGTATGGGTGCGATGTGGAACTGGGATCGCGAGGCGATTAGTTGTGACCCGGAGTATTACAAGTGGAGTCAGTGGTACTTCTTGAAGATGGTCGATGCCGACTTGGCTTATCGTGAGTTTGCACCTGTGGATTGGTGTCCAAGCTGTAACACGACCTTGGCGCGCGAACAGGTGTGGGGCGAGGACCGTCATTGTGAACGCTGTAAGACGCCCGTCATCAAGAAGGACCTGAACCAGTGGAAGTTCCGCATCACCAACTATGCGCAGGAGTTGATCGATGACTTGAATACCATCGACTGGCCGGATCGTGTGCGGGTGATGCAGACCAACTGGATTGGTCGCAGTCAGGGCGCGCAGGTCACATTCCACGCGGAATCTGGTGATGCTGCGTCTGGTCAACCTATAGAAATTTTCACAACGCGGCCAGACACCTTGTGGGGTGCAACCTTCATGGTGTTGTCGCCAGAGCATCCGTTGGTGGATACGATTACGACCGATGAGCGACGGGATGAGATTGAAGCGTACAAAGAGGCGGCGTCGCGCTTGGATGAGATTGCGCGTACTGCGACCGACAAGGAAAAGACGGGTGTCTTCACAGGTGGCTATGCCATCAACCCGGTCAACGATGAGCGCATTCCGATTTGGATTGCCGACTATGTGATGATGGGCTATGGTACGGGTGCGATTATGGCCGTGCCTGCGCATGATGAGCGTGACTTTGAGTTTGCGCAGAAGTTTGGATTGGAGATTCGCCGCGTCATTTCAGGACCAGATGGGGCAACGGGTGAATTGGAAGAGGCGTGGGTCACAAAGACCGATGGTGAGATGATCAACAGCGGTACATTTGACGGGACACCGACAACCGAGGGCATCCGCAAGGTGATCGACTGGCTGGAAGAGACGGGCAAGGGCGAAGGCGCAATCAACTATCGTCTGCGCGATTGGTTGGTCAGCCGTCAGCGTATGTGGGGAACGCCGATTCCCATCATTTACTGCGATGACTGTGGCACTGTGCCTGTGCCCTATGAGGATTTGCCCGTCGTGTTGCCCGATGATGCTGAGTTCCGCCCATCGGGTGAGAGTCCACTGCGCTACCATGAAGGCTTCCGCTATGTGCCTTGTCCCAAATGTGGCGGACCAGCCGAGCGTGAGACCGATACGTTGGACACCTTTATCTGCTCAAACTGGTATTACTATGCCTATGTTTCGCCCTACTACAAAGCAGGCGAAAAGTTGTCAGCGGATGACATCCCTTGGGAGAAGGAGAAGGGGGACTACTGGTTGCCTGTGGATGTCTATACGGGTGGTATCGAACATGCCACCATGCATCTGTTGTATGCACGTTTCTATACCAAGACCTTGCAGACAATGGGCGTTGTGCCGTTTGGCGAACCGATGAAGAAGTTGTTCAACCAAGGCATGATCTTGGGGACAGATGGCGAGAAGATGTCCAAGAGTCGTGGCAATGTGGTCAACCCAGATGAGATGGTCGATCAATATGGCGCGGACACAGTGCGTGGCTACTTGATGTTTATTGGGCCTTGGGATCAGGGTGGCCCCTGGAACACGGACGCCATCGAGGGCATGAGCCGTTTCTTGTTCCGTGCGTGGACCATGATCACAGAAGAGGCCAACGAGAAGAACATCAACGCCAAACCCAAAGCAGGTGATGTGCGCAACTTGGAGCGCAAGCTGCACCAGACCATCATCAAAGTGACCGATGATATCGAGAGCTTCCGCTTTAACACGGCGATCTCAGCGATGATGGAGTTGAACAACATGCTGATCAAAGCCAAGAACACGGGTATCGTTGGCTCGCCCATCTGGCATGAGTCAACTCGCAGCCTGGCGTTGATGATGGCGCCCATCTTCCCGCACATGAGCGAGGAGTTGTGGCATCACATCAACGGTGATGACGCGACCAGTGTTCACTTGCAATCATGGCCTGTGAGTGATGCAGAGAAGGCCAAGGAAGACGAGATCACTGTCATTATACAGGTCAACGGCAAGATGCGTGACAAGTTGACCGCGTTGCCCGGCACAGCCAAGGATGCCTTGGAAGCACAGGCATTGGCCTCCGCGGGTGTGCAACGATGGCTGGACGGTAAGCAGGTGCGCAAAGTGATTGTCGTGCCGGATAAGTTGGTGAATGTGGTGGTTGGGTAGATTGAAGAGTGATTAGTGAAGAGTGATTAGTGATTAGTGAAGAGTGATTAGTGATTAGTGATTAGTGATTAGTGATTAGTGATTAGTGAATAATCAACTATCAACTATCAACTATCAACTATCAACTATCAACTATCAACTATCAACTATCAACTCTTCAACCCATAAAACAAGAAATACATTATGAAAAAAAATCTATTCATCGGTCTACTGCTTGGCATCGGGCTGGGCTTGGTGTTTACCTATTTGTTTGGTCCTGCGGATGAGGCTGCGTATGATGAGACCTATCGATCTCGGTGGGATAAGGCACTGGAAGATGGGGATCGGGCTGCGGATGAGAAGGAGAAAGCCATGCATGATCAGCTCAAAGGATTGACAGAGGCATAGACAACATGACTGGCAGATTCTCGTGGGTCTGCACAAGATTTGCCAGTCATGTAAACCACACATAATTTCAAGATCACAAGGAGAAAACCATGACCATTCAACTAGCACTGATCGGCTGTGGCGGCATTTCACGTCACCATGCCTTGGCAATGAAAGATTTACAGGAACGAGGGCGTGGTGATTTTGTCATCACGGCGGTCTGCGATGCCAACGACGCCAATGCACAGGAACGCGCGGACATGTTTGAGGAACTCTTTGGTCTGCGCCCCGCCATGTACAGTGACCATCAAACGCTGATTACCGAAACGACCAACAACGGCACAGTCGATGCGGTGGATTTGTGCCTGCCACATGGTCTGCATCACGACATCGCCATCGACTGCATGGAGGGTGGACTGGATGTGCTTTGTGAAAAGCCATTGGGAATCACCATCAAAGCGTGCCAGCGCATGGTTGAGGTTGCCAAGCGCACGGGCAAAGTGCTGTCAACCGCCGCCCCCCATCGTCGTCAACCGGGACAACGAGTCGCTCATTGGGTACTCAACGAGTCGGGGTTGATGGGCAAGCCACTGAGCTTTTTCCATCATTATCGCCGCCCACCCGCCCCACCCAAACCCAACGATGAACCGTTGCCAGAGAAGGTCATCTGGCGACAGAACAAGCTGATGTCGGGCGGTGGTCCCGTGCTAGACAGCGGCTTTCACTACTGTGACAGTATTCGCTATTTCTTTGGTGAAGTTGAAAAGGTCTATGCAGAGTTGCGTTCCATCGGTACAGGTGTGGACATTCCCTTTACCGATGCCCCTGAAGACACGGCTATGATTACCTTCACCTTTAAGAATGGCGTCATCGGCACATGGGCATGGAGTCTAGCCGCGGTGGGCGAACCCGCGTATAACTTTACCTTTTATGGCAGCGGTGGTTCGCTGCGTGACACAACCGATGGGCCATACTCCAACTTTCACCTCTTTGAGCGACGCCCCGACAATCCAGAGTCAGCAGAACTGACCCAAGCATCGGGACAAACATACACCATGCCCGAACTGGCGGCCATGCATGAGGCTACGTTGCGTGCCGAGGACCAAGAGTTTCTCTACCCCGGTGGCGCAACCGATGGCTTTGCGATTGAAATTTGGGAGTTCTTGGAAATTTTGCGTGGCAACCGTGACCAGCCAGAGATTGACGGCATTGAGGGGATGCGTTCATTGGCGGTCGGTGATGCTATTTATGAGTCGGCCTTGACAGGCGAGGTGATTTTGGTGGATGAGGTGTTATCGGGGGAGCGGAGTTTGTTTCAGGACCCGATTGATGAACATTGGGGTTTGGCGTAGGATTTTACCGCAGAGAGCGCGGAGGGCGCAGAGAGGAGGAACACCTCATGAGTTATGTAAGATGTATTAACAATACAGCCTATATCGAATTTGAAAACCAGCCAATTGATGAGAAAGATACAACGGACCTGACCATTGGTCATGTATACAAGGCATTCGCCCAAACGCCGGATGACCAACGCTTGGGTGAATTACGTGTGTATGACGATACTAGCGAAGACTATCTGTTTCCTGTTGGCTATTTTGAACCCTATACACCAAATGGTGAAGCTGAAGTAACAGAATCTTTGACGATTCACATGAGTACTTATCTCACGAATATTTTGCGTGCTGAGGCATTGGCATCGCAAACGTCTATGAGCGCGTTACTGCGTGATTGGATTGATGAGCGGCTGGATTTGCCTGAGCCAGAGATGGCATAATGATGTCGCAAAATTATGGAGGGGCTTGATAAGTGTCTTTGCAATCCGCTCCAGTTCGATTAGAATAGGTGGCATTGGGGAAACGTGGTGTGGACATCCTTGTCCGCTGGCGGTGGGCAGAATGCCTGTGTGACATATGGCAAAACGAACGCGAAACCGTAAAAAGAATAACAGACAGTATGATCAGCAACGTGAAGAACGTCTCAACGGATACTCGCGCCCAAAAGAGAAAGACAAGCGCAGCATCCATAAACGCTTTACCGATACTGAAAACCTGATTGAACAGATTATCACCTACTATCAGCAGGGGCGAATTTCCCGCGCTGAAAAGAGCCTTGGCTATTTGCGTGAAAATCAAGCCGATACGCTCCATTTATATTGCAAAAGTCTCAGCGTCCTTAGCCAGAAAATTCCGATTCCCTCAGTCCAATTTGCGCTTCTCGCAGAAGCAGCCGAAATCAATCCCTATGATACGGTCACACTCTCAAGCTATGGGACGGCGTTGGCGCAAGCGGAACGATATGAAGAGGCGTTCAAGCAGTTTGAACACTCCTTGCGCATTGACGCAGAGAATACGGTCACAAGAAATAGCTATGGGACGACGTTGGCGCAAGCGGAACGATATGAAGAGGCGTTCAAGCAGTTTGAACACTCCTTGCGCATTGACG
>JBCCFC010000946.1:0-5547 GCA_039029935.1 Chloroflexota bacterium | reverse complement strand
TCATAATCAATTTAGAGCGTTCGGCCACACTCAAAAGTGCTTCTTCACGCAGGAATTCTGGGAATGGCAGCGTACCATCTCCTGTACAGAGCCTTGAAACAGGTGGGTGCGGTGCTGGCATCGCTGCACCAGCCAATGCGATATTGACGGTTTCGGCCATCTGCGCACCATACTCAATTGGGAAGCCGTTAATCATGATATCGCCAACTGTGAAGCCCTGATCTTCTGGCACTTCGTAGACAGCGTGAACAATCTGATCATAGGTTCCACCATTGGCACGCGCCTGTCCACGAACCACTGTCCAATAGTCAGATGGATGTGCCCCTTCGGGTGCATTGTCTGGTAATTGGTACATAGAGAAGTTTGGCTCTTGTAAATAGATACCCACCGGGTCTTGCAGCGTGAGTTGAACACCCGCACTTCGTGCCAAATCTGAGATGAATGAACTCAGGAACGGATCACTGTTGCGGTTTGGTGTACCATGCCAGCTACAGTTCAGGATTTGAATTGGATCGATAATGGGTGTACCATCCTCGGCTTCACGCATAATCGTGGACTGTGCACCAAGCAGCATTGCTCCTGCAAAGACAATGTTAAAGCGGGCAATCATATGAACGGCTTGACCGCCTTCCTGCCCATTCCATTGATTGAAATCGTCGTAGGCAGGTCGTCCTGTTTGTGGATCAATGACGGGTTCGCCATTATCATCACGGAGATAGAGGTCTTCCAACGCAACATCTTCACTGGCTAACTCACGATAGAGTTCTAGCACTTTTTCTGGATCGAAATCCCATAGTGCGTACCAATACTCGCGTGATTCTGTTGTAAACTGAATACGTGTGATTTTGCCTTCGCCATTGCGTCGAACGCTCCACTCGCCATACTCATCCTGCCAATCACGATGCCAGTCATAACCGTAGCCGTCGATGCTTACATCTGGTGGGCTATCATCCGCGTAGGACCAGAAATCTTCGCGAGTTGAATCGGGATAGTAATATTTGATGCGGTTTGGATAGACGGACCAAGGCAGAGCCAAAACAGGTGCATCTTCTGGAATTGGTGTCACAGTTGGATCGAAGTATAACATGCCTTCGCCTAACTGCGTACTCAAATTCCAAGGATCGTTACCCAATGCGCGCTTGGTCAAGCGATCAACTTCTTTGTGCCATACATGATTGAAAGCAGCCTGCTTCTCCTCATCATCATATTCAACGACACCACCTGGTGTGCTGTATGTGAATGCAACCTCAGCCTCTTCTTCAGCATCAGCAGCATCAGCCATACCTTCATCAGCCTCTGCCTCAGCTTCACCCTCACCATGACTGGCACAACCAGTATGTTGCGCATTATCGCTCTTCGGGAAGTGTGGACTTACTTCCACAAAATGGCAGAGACGTGGTGTTTCCAGCAGGCGATCACGTTGCGCAACGCTCCAATCCATCACATGTGAAACCAGCTCTTCATCTGACAGTTCAGCAACCGAGTCAACATGACTTTGCAGCATTTCAGCGACAGCATCCTTCCAGCTATCGTCCGGCAAATTCCAGACGTAGAGGAACTGCTCTTCGGCTGAACAATCATCAAAGGCACCCTCGCCACAGGCTTCTGCACCACTGGCTTCAATTTCAGCAGCAACATCTGCGGGCACACTTGATTCGCCATCCGTAATCATACCTTCGGTGACGGCATCTACATATGCCTGAAGACCTGCTCGTTTCTCAGAGAACAATGGATTGGCGTAGTCTACCATCAGCATGGCAGCGACGAACTTTTCACTGACAACGCCTTCCTGCAACAACAACTGCGCCATATATGTATCTTCTGCAGCTAACTGTGGCACATAGAATGCATAGTAGGTTGAACCCTCATCTACATAGGTGACGGGACCAGAGCCAAAGGATTCTGTACCCTCCACACGGAAGTTGTTTTCCTCTAAATACGCATCATAAAGATCGCGTGGCAACGCAACCGATAGTGGTGTGTAGTCTATGCCCAAAACAGTTTCAAAGATAGTATCTGACAGGAATGTGTCTTGGGGTGGTACACCGATGACATTATCACCCCCTGGTAAACCTGCATATGCAGGAACATTCTGGACAGATGACGATTTGAAGTTGACGGTTGTGTTTGTCGTCAAGTGACGCAACATGCGATCAACTTCGTGCAAATGGGTCATCTGATCCTCTTGCTCTGTTCGTTGATCCATCCAGGCTTGGAAATAGCGTTGTTGGCTACCACGAACCACGCCTTCGAGTACCTCAGCACCACGCCGCAGTAAGAAATATGGCTCACTGGCGATTTCACCCGGAACCGTTACGGATGCGATTACACCGTGTTGTGAATGCCAATTGGCCCAAGGAGCCTCTAGCTCACGCATGATGGGCAGACCATTGTGATGACAGCGGAAACAACCTTCATTCATGGTTGCTTCGTCCTGTGCCATTGAGGTATACCCCTTAAAGATCCATGCATGAGGGGAGTCTTCACCATCTCGATACTCTTCGAGTTGAGGCCCTAAAAAGTAGTAGTTATACTCTAATGTGTTTTCATCAAAAGCGAGCAACTCAAACTCATTGGCACCTGTGATGGGTGCAAGTGTTGACGCCATGATTTGGGCGTCGTTTTCGTTCTCGCCCCATGTCACAGTGTAACGTAGATAGCGAGAAGCCTCTCGATCGGCCACCTCCAGCGGCACTTGACCACCTTCACCCACAACATAGATAGTTGAAACCAAGCCCAATTCCTCGCGGATGGCTTCATCCAGCGCAGCCAATGAGTCAGGCAAAATACCTTTGTGAAGTAGCCCTGATGCAAATGTGTCAGTCAGTTCTTCAAACTCGCTACTCTCCATTGGCATCAGACATTCGTCAATGCCTTCAACATATCGATAGATTTGATTGCTGCTGATTGGCTCACAGCCGCCATGAGCATGGGTTGCGGAAGCAGCATGCCCTGTTTGAGTGAAGGCAAAATCGCCTCCTCCGCCCATGATAAGACACAGCGTAAAGAAGGCAACCAAGACCATCTTTAGCATCGTTGAATGTTTCAACTTCCGGCTAGATTTTGAACGCATATACGTCTCCTTAGTAGTTAGAGTAGGTTGGTATTTTCGCACAATTGCGAGAATATGATGTATATGAACTGTACCAACGAAAACGATAATTTTCGTTGGTACAGTCTGCAAACAATTCTAAGCTATGTGTGGAGAAAAGTCAACATACGAGAAGCCATGAGTTTTTTTTAGTCATCAATAGCAACCGCGGCCGTCACCTCAGGGTCTTCGAACCAGCGATCATCACCAATCAGGTTGTGATCCGCTTGCAAGATACTTCCCCATGTCAGGTTAAGAATGATGCGTGTACATTCTTCTGTAATTGGCACGGTGCGGTGCAGCGTAGTATCAGCGCGCAACAGATACAAATCACCAGGTTTGAAGCCATAGGTGTTGATTGGGTTGGTTGATAGGTAATGGTTGACACGGGGATTCTCCTTATCCCAGCTTGTGTGTGGTACACATTGCAACAAGCCACCAACCTCAATATCTGGTGTATCAATGATCCAGAGCAGCGCAAAACTAAAGTCACCCCAGTGCCACCCATGTGTGTCTTGTGGCTTTTCCTGCTTGGTGATGATATACTTTTCGTCGTCTGTGGCCGGAAAGAAGGCTTCACCAGCAATCTTTGCCAAGAAGTCAGTGAGGACTTTTGATGTGCCAGCAGAAACAATGTATTCACTTGATTCGGCGATTGGCTCACTACGCACAATACTCATATGGCGCGGTGTGTTACCCGTTGTCGCCAGCTTCAAGTCACGTCGTTCTGAATGCAAATCAATGACACGCTTGACCTCATTTGCCATCTCCTCTTTGATTGACTGTGGCACAACATCATTTAGGTATGTAAATCCATAGCGTGAAAAATCGTGACGTATTCTTACGATGTCTTCTTGTGTATATGTTTCTTCTAAATGGTTTGCCAACACTTCTTCGTTCATATGGAATGACATTATCGTTCTCCTCATTCTGCCCAATAGTGGGTTATGATCGTTTAATTCACATTGAAAGATCAATGCACTCTAATTTTTTTAGATACTTGGTTTTGATTTAGTTAAGATAAAGTTTGCAAAAATTTTTGTTACTGCAAACGTTATCCTACTCAGATAGCACTGGTGTGTCAAGTTTTACAACTAGATACACAAACTTTCCTATGTAGCTTATGACATTATACCTTACATACACGACATAGGCATTTACGTAAATAAACGATTCTGTTTGTGATTTATTGATACACGACTAACACTACTGTATCAGACCAACGTGGGATCAACGTGGGATCAGCATGGGATTATAGTAGAATTTATAAAAATTTTGTTACTTTTTATAATGATCAGACAGATATGATTCAAATCGGCTCAACGATTCACCAAACTTCGCACGACCAAACCCCATACGCATGTGTTGATCGTCATACCCAAGCATTTTGGCGGATTGAATCAGCACACCTGCGTCATCTGCAAGTTTTGTCGAAAACTCATAGACAGATGGCACATTCATACCAACCAGCCCAATGGAGCTAGACATGGGGCGTCGCCATGTAAATAGTTCAGGCCATCGCTCAAAAAAGGCTTCGGCCAAGGCTAGGTTTTGCTCAATCAGCGCAATGTTTTTATCACGTAGCTGTGTGCGTACACGCATCGCTGCCATTGCGAGGAATTCAGAGGGAGCAGGAGGACAAAGGCTTGTGTAAAACTTCCAGTTAAACAGGCGGTCATACATGGCCTGATTGCGTGTGAGCAACCAGCCAACACGTAGTCCTGGCAATCCATATGTTTTGGATAAGCCAGAAAGGACAATCGTCTTTTGGGTGATATCTGCCATAGAGGGGATTAACTCTGTGCCTGAATGAACCAATCCATAATACATTTCATCAGAAAAAAGCCAAAGGTCATGCTGTTCAATCAAAGACACAAGCTCGGCTTGCTGGGTGGTAGAGGGCAGATAGCCAGTTGGGTTGTGGGGAAAGTTTACCACCACAAGTTTGGTTTTGGGTGTAATCAAGGTGCGCAGGTCGTCAAGGTCCAATGTCCAGCTAGCGGCAGTTGGCTGAAATGCCCATTTTTTGACATTGTGTGGCCCTACCACATGCTCAAACATGTTAATCAGGGCATCATAGGCAGGGGTCAACACGATCACTTCATCATCAGGCTCTAGGACAGCCCGCGCCGCCAAATAGACACCTTCAATCGGTGTCCCAAGCAGCATAATGTCCTCTACGGCTACATGCGCATACATGTCCGCAATTTGGGTACGTAGATGCGGGTTGCCCTCGGATTCAGTGTAACCCATGCGCATCTCTCCTAATTGCACCAACGATATATCGGCCATTGTAAGTAATTCTTCAACAGAAACGGTTTCACAGTCTGAGTTGCACAGTTGATAAGGGACGTTAAACTCATATTTTGCCAGAAAGTGTTCAGTTTCAAATGGTGCGATGTTCATTTTATTGATTGAGTATCCTTATTTTAATGTTTCCCCCCAAATGATCAATT
>JBCCFC010000945.1:0-5559 GCA_039029935.1 Chloroflexota bacterium | reverse complement strand
TTGAAAAATTTGATTTGTTCTTGTGAACGCATTATGCGTTACCTTTGTAAACTAACAATATGGTTAGTTTTAACCTCCGCACGTTTTACAATTTTTGGCAAAAATTGAACACCTTCCGGAGGTTAAAACTACCCATATAGATAGTATACAAAGGAAACGCATAATGCTTACACAAGAACAAATCAATTTTTACAAAGAAAATGGCTATTTGCACATTTCAGATATGTTCACAGATGACGAAACCGCAGGCTTGTCCGACGAAATGGACCGCTTGGTCGAGGATTGGGCATTTACCAGCCCAGGCTGGTCAGGGCCTTGGCGTCATGCCTACATGGACCCAGAGACAGAGAAAAAGTCCAAGCTGACGGCCATGCATGACTTGCATCTTTATTCTGCGGACTGGTGTCGAGCGGCCACCAATCGCAAGCTGGCACAGTGCATCAGTCAATTGCTCGATGATTCGGCGGTTGAACTGCACCACACCACCATGCACATCAAGCCACCACAGACGGGGCATCCATTCCCTATGCACCAAGACAATCCATTTTATGGGCATCAGGATGGCCGCTATATTGATGTATTGGTTCACTTGGATGACACCAATCCGGAAAATGGCGAGATTCGCTTCTTGGCAGGGTCACACAAAGGCGGACATCTGGATCATATCACCATGACTGAGGATGGCCCCTGTACACCGCATCTGCCAACTGATGAGTATAGCTTGGAAGATACGGTTCCTGTACCCGCCAAAGCAGGAGATGTTGTGGTGTTCTGTATCGACACTGTACATGGTTCCTACATCAACCAAACCAAGAATCCACGTCGTCTTGTGCGCATGGGCTATCGTGATCCGCAAAACCGTCAAGAATACGGTCAGAGCATGGGACGCCCAGGTGTGGTCGTGCATGGCTACCGCGATCGTATTGACAATGAGCCGCTACTGCCTGTCGGGTTGACGATTGAAGATGATCATTAGAGAAGAGAACAGGACGCGGACGAGCACGGAAGAACGCGGATATTATCAAAGACATCCGCGTTTATCCTCGCTCGTCCGCGTCCTCTTTTTCCCGTTCCAACACCGAAAGTCTCATTTTTGATGAAATCGTCTCAACTTTTTTGAAGATTGATGTATTTTTTGGAGAAGCAGTGTTCTCTTTAGTAGTGAGCATGATTTCTTCTTCTGTTTCTCCTTTTTGTGTGGTGTATAAAAAGAGTCGTTACAATTTGAACCTGTAACGGCTCTTTTTTGTATTGGGTAAGTGAATATAGTCGCTTGATAACATAAGATAGATGAGGAGATATAAAGCTATCATGACAAAATTGATCAACACAAAACTCGTTTTTCTACTCGCTGCAATCCTACTCGCGAGCATTTTTGCGGGCTGCGATATGCCAGCCCAATCTTCATCCGACCCGATGGAAAATATACAGCAAGAGGATGATTACATTCCCGCCAGCTTTGTTGTGGATGGTGAGAACGCTACCATGGAAGGGGACATTGACGGAACAACGCCAGATCGTGTCCGTGAGTTGCGTCAGAATCATCCCAATGTCACGACGATTATTATGTTGGATGTCCCTGGCTCGGTAGACGATGATGCCAACTTGGTCGCATCGCGTCTTGTCCGTGAATATGGCTATAACACCTTTGTGCCAGCCAACGGCCTCATTGCATCGGGTGGGGTCGATTTCTTCTTGGCAGGCGTCCAACGGTCCATCGAATCGGGCGCACAATTGGGTGTTCATTCTTGGGCCGCAGGCGATGACCTTGCTGGTTCGGACTTGCCACGCGATGACCCCGAACACGACAAATACCTTGACTACTATAATGAGATGGGCATCCCCGAAGACTTTTATTGGTTTACGCTACAAGCCGCTCCAGCAGAGGATATTCATTTTATGACAGATAGCGAAATAGAGCAGTACAACGTTGTTACCTCATCAGATGCTTCCTCTGAGCCAGCAGAGACCGCACCGCAACAGAGTACATATGTTATCTACTTGCCATTCATAGAACAGCCGCCCTCAACAGACAAAATTTAGGAACATAAGCAAGGGTGCTTGAGCAGTCCAACACCCGATAGTCTCAATTTTGACAAAATAATCTCAACTTTTTTGAAGATTGATGTATTTTTTAGAGAAACAGCGTTCTCTTTAGTAGTGAGCATGATTTCTTCTTCTGTTTCTCCTTTTTGTGTGGTGTATAAAAAGAGCCGATTCAGTTTTGATACTGAAGCGGCTCTTTTTTGTGTATGCTGAAAAACTGAAGAAAGCAATAGAAGCGGTGAGCGATTAACAAATATAGCCATGATGACTATACGTATGACTCTATATCCATACCACCACTCTATGCATTTGTAGTGCTAATGGATAGTAGATTTATGATTTTGTTAAGACTTGCTCCAATGCTTGCTTAATCTGCTTCTCAATCAGTGGCCTGTGTTGTTCTACCTCTTACCTGTCATTCCTTAAGTGGGGTTCAGATTGACAACAACGTCAACAAAACTGTTTGTATACCAATCGCAGATTACAATGTTTACACCTTTTCTTTTCCAATCATTGTTAATCCAACTATAGCAAAACAGGTTAGAAACTACGAATTTTTTCTCGTCAAGCTGGTAAAATAAAGTATGCATAGTAAAATATTTATAGTACCATGACGGAGAGTGAAATGATTTATCCAGATGTCATAAATTGATAAGAAAATGGTTTTGATTGTGCCATATAATAGTAACCAAGGCGATGTTAGAACGAATCAAGGGAAAAAAGGATTAGTGAATGTACGATAATTATTTCACAAAAGCCCATGAACTCACGACCCAAGGCATTCCCTTCGCCACTGCCACCGTCGTCCGCGCCGAAAAGCCAACGTCAGGTAAGCCCGGCGACAAAGCCATCATCACCTTTGATGGCGTCATGCACGGCTGGATCGGCGGCAGTTGTGCGCAACCGACGGTTGTCAAGGAGTCGTTGCGCGCCTTGGCTGATGACGAGAGCCGACTGATTCGCCTCTCCACCAATCCTGAGCAGCAGACACCCCGTTCTGGGTTGAACCGACCTGCCAATGACCTGTTTTAGCGGTGGCACACTCGAAATTTATATCGAGCCACAACAGCCACGCCCACGTCTGCTCATCATCGGCACACTGCCCGTTGCCCAAGCACTTGCTTATCTGGGGCGCGCCATGAACTACCACGTCATCGCAGTGGACCCCAATGGCAATGGTGTTGGCATGGAACACGCGGATGAACTCATCACCGACTTGACACAGTTAAGCAGCTATGTCACGCCGTTGACCTATGTGGTGGTGGCAACACATGGTAACTATGACGAACTGGCGTTGGTGCATATCCTCAAAAGCAATGCGCCCTATGTCGGCATGGTGGCTAGTAAACGCCGTGCTGAGTCTGTGCGAACTTATCTGCTGGCAGAAGGGTTGACCGAAGGCGATCTCTATGCGCTCAAAGCACCCGCTGGGCTGGACATCCAAGCGCGACGTGGTGATGAGATTGCTCTTAGCATCATGGCTGAGATTGTGCAACAGCGGCGTAATTCGGAACAGCTTGATTGGGCGTTGTTTCATCATGATGTTGAAGAAGACGAAGTGGAATCTGCGTCTTGTTGTGGCGATAGCGTATCCGCTGGTACGCCATTGGTCGCCATTGATCCCATCTGCCAGATGGAGGTGACAATTGCCACAGCCATGCACAAGAGTGAAATTGATGGCGAAATGGTCTATTTTTGCTGTGCAGGCTGCCAACAGAGGTATGATTTACAGCTTGCATAGCCCAGTCCAACACCCGATAGTCTCAATTTTCACAAAATTGTCTCAACTTTTTTGCATATTGATGTATTTTTCGGATTGTTAGCGTTCTCTATTGGTGTGAGCATGATTTCTTCTTCTGTTTCTCCTTTTTGTGTGGTGTATAAAAAGAGCCGTTACAGCATTCCTGTTGTAACGGTTCTTTTTGTTTATATAGCTCAGACCTGATACAGTCTTACCAATACATCATCTCTATCTGTTTGAAACACAAATGATGCCGTTCTCACTATGTCAATCAAAATGATTTTGTTTGAACAAAATTATCTGCTAGAATTACTTCTGGATTATCTACGGTACCGTCCGATTTTCATCTCAAACAACCATCACACGCTGCATTCGTGATGCAGATGGTTTGGACAGGCGAAACCGAATCGTATAAACGAGATGCACGTTTCTTCTCTGAAAGGAAGCACACCTTATGAGCGCAGATAACGCTGTTGATATTGTCATTATGACCGCTTTGCCACTGGAACGCGATGCTGTTCTTCGATATTTGGATGGTGCGACACGGGTTGAGAGCAAAAATCGTGTCGTCCATAAAGCCTTCCTGCCGCATAAATCCAGTACCCATAAATCCGGCACACAAAACAGCACAAATCATGCCCAAGACTACCACATTGTGTTGGTCTGTTTGGCGGGGATGGGCAATGTACGGGCTGCGACCGTCGTGACACAGGCGATTGATGTCTGGCATCCAGATACAGTTATTCTCGTCGGCATTATGGGGGGCATTGCCGATGATAGTCGGTCGCTGGGTGATATTATTGTGCCGGACCAGATTGTTGGCTATGAATTGGGCAAGGTGAAGGAAACAGGCACAGAGATTCGCTATGACGTCTTTCGGGCGACACCCCATCTTGTGGGCAAAGCGCAGGCTTTTCCACAATCACAGTGGGTACACGACACACGTATCCTTGCCCGACCTGATAGCCAGATACACGCGGAGATACACGCGGAAACACCCGCCATTCACGTTGGTCCAATTGCCTCTGGTGAAAAGGTGATTGCCGACTTGACAACGATTCCCGCCCTGCAAGCAGCATGGCCGAAACTGATGGGGGTGGAGATGGAAGGGCTTGGCACTGCGCTGGCGGCGTCTGAGGCAGC
Organism: Chloroflexota bacterium; assembly: GCA_039029935.1. Classification (GTDB taxonomy): domain Bacteria; phylum Chloroflexota; class Anaerolineae; order Caldilineales; family Caldilineaceae. Next base: position 629 of record JBCCFC010000945.1, on the reverse strand, counting down.
GTCTGCCCCTGCGATGTTGATGGTCAAAAGTATTTGTGATTGGGCGGACCCACACAAGAATGATGCGTGGCAACCCTATGCAGCTGATGTTGCCGCTGCCTATACCGTACACTTCTTGGCTTCCGCACCCATAGAAAGCCATGACAAAGAGAAAATTCTGCCCAAGGTTGATAGGGTTGACTCAGCACTCTCTGGCAAAACCAAGTATATGGTTTGCCGTCGCTTGGGGGCAGATTGGCGTGACCTCGCCGATTACTTTGACATTCCCCCTTATCAACAGGCTCGGTTTCAACAGGGATACGAATGCCAAGGCATTTGGGTATGGCTAGAGGAACGCCAACGACTTTATGCGCTTAACGATGCGCTCAGGTTTATCGAACGGGAAGATTTAGCCCGCTTGTTGGAAGAGATATAGCCTAGAATAACAGACAATACAGTGGAAAGAAATCATGCAAAAAAAGGACAAAGTACCGCAGGTTGGCTACCTGCATCACAGATAATCAATCTGTGATACTGGTTACTCCTTTCCTATTCAACGACAAAGGACAGTATGGCAGGTTGGCTACCTGCGTCACAGATAATCAATCTGTGATACTGGTTACTCCTTTCCTATTCAACGACAAAGGACA
>JBCCFC010000944.1:0-5564 GCA_039029935.1 Chloroflexota bacterium | reverse complement strand
TATATTTTCAGACTGCAATCTCAGTCTTTTACTCATTGCAGTATCTTACTCGTTACTGCACCTTTTTGTCAATTTGGGGCGCGACTCCACTCTTTAGTGCGGTCCTACCCCATCTCTTATTGTCGGTAATAATGGACATGGACCAGTTTGGCGTGTGCCAATTGTATTGGTTACACCCTCAGATGGTGAAGTTGGTCGTGTAGGAGAGATTGAAGTTCTGGTGTCAACGGGTGAGATCAACACATCAGAAGTTAAAAAAGAAGAACTGCTTTTAGCAGGTGAGCAACTAGCAGATACGCTCCCGCCTTATGAACCAGAAAAATTGACTGATCACTCGTGTTCAGTGCCAGATTTAGAGCCAACTCACACTGGTCCGCCCATTGGAAACCCATTAGAGTTTCTACCAAAAAGAAATTGAGTGATTTCATGTTTTTTCAGCCACCTAAATTTCACCTTATCCGTATGAAGCATGTGTCACAACGCCGAAATGGAGAGTGTCTGGCAGCGTGTGCATCAATGGTTTTACAGCAGTAACCGTTCACTCCCCCCGCAGGCTGAGCGTGTCGAAGCCGGTGCGCCCCCTTCGACACGCTCAGGGGGCTGAACGGTTACTTACAACATCACAAGCGAACCGTTCGTTATCGACGCCTTATTCGCTTGTTACGGATTCGATCAGAGCTAGGAACACCGTTCTCACAGATTAGTAATTTAGAGCAACTTGGCATCACGGTCATATCTCGTTCACATGGCACATTAGAGGAATTGTATACACTTATTGAACGGGGCTGGCCTGTCATTGTGGGTATACAAACGGGGACTTTGCCTTATTGGAATCAAGATGTTCGCCATGCGGTTGTCGTTGTTGGTATGGACCCAGAATCTGTCTATCTGCACGATCCAGTCAACGAAACAAGTCCTGAACAAATACCCATTGGTGAATTTGATTTGGCGTGGTTAGAGCATGATGAGCGATATGCGGTTTTAGTACCATAATAATGGAGAATATAAATATTAAATCTGTACAACACCTCATTAACCACATTAACAGCGGCACCACCGTCAAATACGTCTTCTTTTGGGGACATCAAAAACCAAAGACTGGTATCTCCAAATCATGTTTCAGCCAATGGTATGAGGCATCATTTGAAGTCGATAGCGTCGTTTAACGTACAGCAGAACATTACATGATGGCAGAAAAAGCGCGCTTATTTCATAATGTTGATATTGTGAATAAAATCATTGCCGCAAATAATCCGGGCAAAGCCAAACGTTTGGGGCGCGCTGTCAAAGGGTTTGATGAACAGGTATGGCAACAGCATCGTGTTGAGATTGTGATTAATGGAAACTTTGCCAAATTTTCGCAAAACCCAGAGATAAAAACATTCCTGCTCAACACAGGAGACCGCGTACTGGTCGAGGCTAGCCCCGTTGATGCCATCTGGGGGATTGGGTTAGCGGCGGATAATCCAAATGCTATGTTTCCAGAACACTGGCTTGGGTTAAACTTGTTAGGGTTTGCCCTGATGGAAGTACGTGAGCGTCTGCAATCCGAAATGTAGAATCGCAATTATCCCGCAAGATTCAGATACGGCACACAAAACGTCGTTCCAGGCACAACAATCCCGCCACGATTCCCAATTTCCACCGAGCCATAACGCGTGGCAAACACATCGGGCAGCGGTCTGTCACCCGGCATCGAAAGCCACAGTCGCAAGAGGTGACGCCGTTTCTCCAATTCCGGCCAGTCCTCAAACGAGGTGCGATCATGCAACAGTGCATGGTTATAGACAAATTGAATATCACCCTGCGCCAACGCCATCGACAAGTTTAACGCTGGGTCATTGGTCAGATCATCAAAGAGGTCCAGTGCTTCAAAATGTTTTTCGGTCAGGCGTGGTGCATCCTCAAAGCGTTGGGCTGACTCGATGTACTGCCGTTGATAGAAGGGTGTAATCTGCTCGGCATACCAACTAAACACAGGAATTAATAAATAGGGCAACATCCCCTCTGGCACTTCCCCCCGTCGGTCGGTGGCAATCGGTTGGAGCAGCAATTCGAGCAGATCAGGTCGTCGTTTATGCATCTCATTGAAGACGGTCTGTGCGCTCACCAACATCGACAGCCCACCAGCTTTGGCGGGATGCAGACAGAGCAGCCCAACCACATCACTGGAATCAGTGTGAAAAGTCTGGCGTTCGTTGGTCTGGTAGATGCGCACGTTGGCGTTTGCGCTGCTCACGCCCATGTCACGCACATGCCCCAAGATATGCCCCTGTGCATTTTGTGAACGTGCATTGCCCAGATGTGTGCCAATGCCATAGAAAATCGTGATGACTTCACGCTCGTTATAATTCTGGACAGGCAGACCACGCAATAGGGAAAATCCACGTCCATGCAGTAGCTCTTCCTGCAATTCAATCAGTTTGGGTCCCACTGTCGGTAACGGAAAATCAGAGCGAGTCATGGTCCCGATATTAAAATCAGGACGAATCAGTGGTTCGGCGGCAGCTTCAAGTTCGTCGATTTCCGGCTGTGTCCAGTGAATCTGCCATTCATCCGGTTTGTTCGTCAGGTCTGAGCCGTACCACGCAGCGCGACCTGTTTGTTGTGGTGGTAACGAAGTTGGTTGCATAATTATTTTTTCCTTTGGAGGCAATGCCTCATGTTGTTCGTTTCCGCTCGAAGAAGTCCAGAACCAGAAGAACAATCATCAACAGAATCAAGGCCATATTCACATAATCCGATGTTCCATCAAGGTAAAAGTTGAGAATCGCCTGATTCATTTCAAAAAATATCTTTATACCAGGTAGTGCGTTCATTGTGCTAAATGCGGCGAATACAACCCAAAATATCCGTAAATAACGGTTAATGGGGGCTCTGGATAACATAAATACGGTGACGACCGACGCAATACCAACAAATAGTTTGCTCCATAGCCAAAATCCATTGTTAGGTGCGTAGAGCATGAACAGGGCAAGCGTAGCTGCTATAAGCCCTGTCATCAACGAGGTAAACCACCATTTTTCATAGAATGGTGGTTGTGTTGTGTCTTGATTCCCAACCGTATTGCTAAATAAAGGCGTATCAATCAAATCACCCTGCGGGACTGATTTCACATAGTCCTCAAATGTTTCCCGACAGAGCCGATTAACAAAATCCCATTCAGCAGTTGTTGTTTGGCGAATCACACCAATGGATTCTAGTGTGACGATAAATTTATTTGTCCGTCCGCCGCGCAGAGGTGCTTGCAGTATTTTGTGGATTGTACGAATCAGCGAAGGCCGTAGCTCGTCCTCATCAACACATTGGACGACGTGGGTCAGATAATCGTTATCAACCGCCATTTCTTGGGCAAATCGGTCAATCTGTGCTGGTGTGATGTCCGTATGATCGTGTTGGACTATTTTCTCGCATATTTGTTGGATTTGAACTAATAGGCCACCTGTCCACGAATAAATGGATTGTACAGCCCGTTCGCTAATGACGTATTCGTTCTCAGCCAGCAGACGGAGCAACGGGTCGAATTGTTCCTGAGTAACGGGGTTCATGTAGACCTTGGTGCTGACGTTAAAGGGTGAGTTTCGGCTGTCGTCAATCAGTCGTTCTGGCACAAATGCACCCGCCAACACCAGTCCCAAATTTCGATATTCGGGTCGATCTGCCGTTGCATTTTGATGGATGGTACGCAGATTGGTGAAGAAATTTTTACGATGCATGTCAGGCACTGAGCTAATTTCATCCAATGAAACCAACAATTTCTGTTCGGGTGACAATCGTTGACACGCCAATAGCATAAGTTGCCGCCAGCCAGCAGCACTATGGACAGGTGTATGCGCACAATGGTCAGTCAGTTCTTCAATCGTGATGCCTAACTGAGTGTGAAGCAATTCACAGGAGGCAGCGATGAGTTGTTGATACCATGTTTCGCCATCAAACTCGCGCAGTTCGCTCAAATCTAGTTGTATTGTGACCCAACGGGTGCGCTGACGACATGCGTCATGCAAAAAATTGAGCAGACTGGTTTTGCCCGTTTGTCGTGCGCCAATCAGCGAAATGATTACGCATTGTGTCCCCACATGCGTCAGAAGAGCATCCACCTGCTCATATTCTTGGCGATGGATATAAAGTAGGGTATCTACATCTGCGGCCAAAGCCCCTTTGTATTTGAATCTTGTTGCTGCCATGTATATTCCTCACACAGGAGTTCAATGTTTATTTCGATATCATCGCCATAGGCACGGCGCACCATGTCTGGAAAAGCGGTTGCTATAAATGAATATTGGCCTCGTTTGCGGGTAACGACTGAGTACAAATCGAGTACCTCCAGCGACTCGCTGATTTCCGTCAGCGTCGGTTGTAAGCCATAGTCATTCAGTCGTTGACGAATTTCGTTCATCGTCATGCTTTTTGTACCAAGGAACAAGGTAATGATACGCGCCAACACTGGAGCCTGCCCCCATACGGTTTCAAAATAATCATCTTGATAATGAGGATCGTTCAAGACATTTTCAATGTTCTCTGGTATAATTACACGGCTATTTGCGCGGTTGATAGATTGGACCAACCCCTGGCACAATCGTTGGACTAGATAGGGATGTCCAGAGGTTGCTATCTGTATGGTTGATATCATGGGAATAGGTTCCTCAAAGCCGATGTGCATCTCCTTGAAAGGTTCCTCAATGAGTCGATTGGATGCTTGATAAGAGAGGAAGGAGAGCTCCAGGTTATATCCAAAAAAATTAAAAAATGGCGAATCGGCATCATGAACAAATCGCTGAAGCGCATGTTCTCCTGTCATGATAAATCGGGCACGACCGTCCTGAGAAAGAGTACGCAGTTGCTTGGCAAGACGCCACTGATTTTTGCTATCAAAGTAAAATAACTCATCAACCTCATCAAGTAAAAAAATAGGGAGAGAACTATTATCGGATGTGAGCGATTGTGCGACATCTGCAAATGAGTTGGGATGCTCAGGGTCAAAGGACAGGTCAGGTTGATTCCATGCTGTTATCATTTCTGACAATAAGTCATGATAATTGTGAATAGGCAGGCAGTTCAAGAAATAACAGTTATATTGGTTATCAGACAGCGTGACTTGGGCCAATCGGCGCAGTAACATTGTTTTCCCCATCCGACGACCACAGCTAATGATCACACTGGTCGTTTTAATAGCTTCTCCAATATTTTTAATCTCACCCTCACGACCAAAAAACATGCGGGGTACAAAACTTGCTCCACCTGCCATAAAGGGAGAGATACGCGTTAACTCTACTTCGCGTAAAATGGCATCGGTTAATGTGAGTTGGGGATTGGGTGCATGAGCAATATCTTTGACAAATTCCTGTCCCAATACGATTATATCACTTCTTATTTCCGACCGTATGTGCTTATTGATGAGGTACTGTAATAGTGATGCTTGGTTAGGTATGAATATTAGTCCAAAATCTATGCTCGGGTTTAAGATGTGGGCAAGTTCTCGACGCTGTTTGATATCATGATCTGTAATGTTTAGTTCGAATATCCAGATAGTAAGGAATTTTTCAGGTATATTCAGATGTAACGAT
>JBCCFC010000943.1:0-5565 GCA_039029935.1 Chloroflexota bacterium | reverse complement strand
TTAAAAAATCTTTTAAAAAGGATAATCATTAAATGATTCACGAATCGATTGTTGAGATCAAAGATAGCATCAAGGGTATCATTGGTTTAAATCAAGGCAAAGTCGAGCTGTTGGATGAGGATAAGCTACGTAATGAGCTTATCGGTACGCTTGCACGAGATGCTGTCTTTGGCACTGAACCAGTCCAAAATTTTGCACGGTGGCTCATTTGGGAGAGCGGACAGATATTGGGCGCACGCCCTGCCAGCATCCATGAATTTTATGTGGCCTGTGCAGAGGGCCAATGGTCCAACAAGACGATCCCTGCAATGAATATTCGCTCGACCACCTATGATACTGTCCGTGCGGCATTGCGCGCCGCACAAAAAACGCAGACAGGTGCGTTAATCTTTGAAATTGCCCGTAGTGAAATGATGTACACACATCAACGTCCAGGAGAATTTGGTACATCGATTATTGCCGCCGCCATCAAAGAGGGTTTTTACTCACCACTCTTTATTCAGGGCGATCACATCCAAGTGCAACATTCTAAATTTAACAGTGACCCAGAAGGGGCCATTCAAGATGTCAAAGATTTGATTGCCGAGGCTATCCCGGCTGGTTACTGGAATATTGATATTGATACCAGCACCTTGGTGGACCTGAGTCATGACGATTTAGCCGACCAGCAATATCACAACTTTATGCGCTCGGCAGAACTCACCGAGTATGTGCGCTCACTAGAGCCAGAAGGCGTCACCATCAGCTTGGGTGGTGAGATTGGTGAGGTTGGTGAGAAGAACTCTACGGTTGAAGAGTTGGATGCCTACATGTCCAACTATCAAGAAGAGTTAGCCAAACGTGGTGATTATGCCAGCTTGAGCAAAGTGAGCGTCCAAACAGGTACATCACATGGTGGTGTCATTCTTGCGGATGGCTCTGTTGCAGATGCCGCTGTTGACTTTGATGTCCTGGAACAGCTCAGTAAACGTGCTCATCATTACAAGGCTGGTGGTGCTGTACAACATGGAGCCAGCACATTGCCACGAGACATGTTCACCAAGTTCCCAGAAGTCGGTACACTGGAGATTCACTTGGCAACAGGCTTCACCAATGCCTATCTGAACCATCCCAATTTCCCTGATGAAATCAAATCGCAGATCAATGCCTATCTTGATGCCAATCACAGCGATGAGCGCAAAGAGGGCTACACGGATATTCAATTCCAACTGCGCACCCGCAAAAAGGCAATGGGTCCATTCAAGCCAGAACTCTGGAATTTGGCTCAGAATAAAGATGTGAGCGACGCTATCTACGACGGGCTAGAGCAAGAATTCACTTTTTACTATGATAACTTGGGTGTCTCCGGCACACGTGAGCTTGTCGATGACATCGTGACTGTTGTTGAGGTTCACAAATCAATGCCTGGTAATGATAGAGGAGTTGGTGATGATATGGGGTTGGCCGACTAACTGTCTCTAATCGAATATAGAAATAAAAAGGGGAATGTTTCACGTGAAACATTCCCCTTTTTATTTCTGTGTCCCCAAAGCGATGGCTATTTCCTCTCTAACCCATTCATCGTTTTCTACTAATAACTGATTCTCTAAAATAGTTTTCACTGCATAATATTGATGTTTGCGTAAAACTTGCCCCAATGCCCATGCTGCATGACCACGAACGATAGGTTGCGTATCTCGCAGCGCAATAGTGAGCGAATCAATGGCGGAAACATCTGCCCAGTTTCCCAACGCTACGCAGACATTGCGCAACATGCCATGTCGTTTGGCGCGTTTAATCGGTGAGCGTCGAAACCGTTGGCTAAAAGCGAGTTGCTCGATCCAATAGGGTGTCTCTTTGGCAAACCCTTCTAATAGTGGAATAGCAACTCGGTCAGCCTGCGCTTGTAGCCCGTCTAAGATTGTCCTGGGTCCCAACTTCATATGTGCTAACTTTGTATTCCAAGGGCAAACTTCCTGACAGATATCACAACCAAAAATGCGATTGCCAAAGGCTGAACGTAATTCTCGTGGAATAACGCCTTTGGCCTCAATCGTCCAATAGGAAATACAGCGCAGTGGATCCAAATGATAAGGGCCAACAAAGGCATCCGCCGGGCATTGGTCGATACAACGTGTACAGCTACCACAGGTTCCTGTTTGTGTGGCTAAATTGTCGGCTTGTGAATTTGGAATTTGCGAAGTCACATAGTTTGTTTTGCTTGGTAGCCCGGCCAGAACATCGTCTGGTGTCACCATACGATGATTGGTTGTCTCTACTGGTGGGTCGGGTTCAACCTTTTCAGGAATCAATATGGTCGCCAACAACAGCCAACTGCCCAATTGTGGATGAATCGTACAGCAATTTTTTCCAGTGAAGCCAATGCCAGCAACCTGCGCCCAGTCACGTTCTAATACAGGGCCTGTGTCAACCAAGCACTTGCCGTTGGTGGTTCGTCCGCTGATTTGCCGGATGAAGTGGTCGAGTTCATAGAGCAGCGGGCGGATGATTTCATGGTAGTCATTGCCCCATGCATAAGAGGCAATAATTCCCCGGCTAGGGTCGTTCTTATATTCTGTGGGTAGCTCAAACTGATAATGATTGACAGCGAGGACAATCATGGTGGAGAACTCGCTATATTCAGCTGAGTCAACCAATAAGGCCGGGTGACGACGCTTCTCTTGGTTTCGTGCCAGATAAGTCATCTCCCCAGCACGCCCTTGGTCAATCCAACGCTCGAAGAAGTCTGTATGGGGGGCTCTCACGGGCATGTCAGATTTAACATCCAGCGAAACAATGCGACAGAGATCAAATCCTAGATAAAATGCTTCTTGTTTTATACGTTGGGCAAGCGAGATGGTCATAACTATATTTGGGATAACCAATCATCTACTGTTGCTGTTGTTGCCACCGTTGCTTGCAATGTTTGCAATGTAGCCAAATCAAGCGTTTGAAGACGTTGTAGGTCATTGCTTGATAATGCCTGACCAAAACGAACCTGTGCAAACATTGGTAACATGTCTAGGATATTTTGACGGATGCCGCGTTCCTCGCCAATGGCAATGCCGCGTTCCTCGCCAATGGCAATGCCGCGTTCTTCGCCGATGGCAATGCCGCGTTCTTCGCCGATGGCAATGCCCTCTTCGCGAGATTCTTCCATGATTTCGCCAGCAATCGCTTCAAGCGGAATCTCATCTTTTGCAAAAATATCTGCCACTTTTCGTCGCCAACCCGGTAATAATTCACATGTAATCTCATCACCTATACCATATTCAATAGGAGCGTTTGGGGCAGATGCCTGATAAACCCAAATCTTCCGGCGTACTTCATCCACATCCCAGACAAATTTCACATTATTAGCGAAATATTTCTCTCGTTTTTCACGATCCTCTTTGCGCGTATTAGATGGTGAGCGAGCCTCAACCACCAATTCAGGCCCACCCATAAAAGTCGGTCGCTGATTGCGGCCAACATGTTGAATTTGTTTTCGCCATCGGACCCATGAAATCAAACATAAATCTGGGATCAATGTAGAGCCATCGTTCATCACGAATTCTGTATTATCATGATAGACTTTTCCATAGCCAATTTTGTGGGCAAATGGACGTATCACATCGTGTACATTGGCAACGATACCACGTTCAATTGGGTTTGTCATCTTCTTCCACACTAACCATCCATTGAACAGTTCAATAGATTCTTGATCAATAATTATTTCAATGTTTTCAATTGTATACGGTCCACGAGACCGCTCGTATGCCTCAATAATATTCTTCGGCCAATGATTGTTACTCATTTGGTCTAGCCGCCAAACTAGCCAACCATTGTGAAGTTCAATAGGCTCGTGTGCGAGAATCGTGGAGGCATTTTCTTCTGTATAAACGCCTTTCCAGCGGTGATACGCATCGTCAATTGTGCGCGGCCATCGGTCGTGTGGACCAATCAAAGATGGTAAGTCATCAATCTCAGGATGCTTGCCATTCGATGACTTTGCAGGGTGCTGGTAAAAATACAATGGCTTTTGGTCATTGCGTTGTGAAACAAACTCGTTAATCAATGGTGGGGTGGCGATTGTTGGTGATACAAGTACATCTGTTGCCATATCAAATCACCTCACAAATATAAACAAAAGCAGCGACATCAATGATGCCACTGCTTTTCACTTACTGGTTTTAACTTATAGATATGTTTATCGTGAAACCCTATTCACGTTTCACAAAACGATACTCTTTACAGATAATCGCGTAGTTTACGACTACGGCTTGGGTGGCGCAGGCGGCTGAGTGCCTGTGCCTCAATTTGGCGGATACGTTCCCTAGTGACGCCAAACTTTTTGCCAACCTCTTCCAGCGTATAGCAATAGCCATCGACCAAACCAAAACGCAACTGCAAGATGCGTACTTCACGCGGCGTCAAGCTCTGGAAAATCTCATCAATGACTTCACGGAGCAACTGTTGACCAGCAGCTTCGCTTGGACTGTCAGCGTCCTCATCCTCAATGAAATCACCCAGATAGCTATCTTCTTCCTCACCAACAGGCATTTCAAGGCTCAATGGGCGTTGGCTGACACGCATGATGTGTTCAACTTTGCGTGGTGTCACACCCAGTTCATCCGCGATTTCCTCGGTTGTGGGGTCACGCCCTAACTCTTGTACCAGTTGGCGGCTGGTCCTCGTGAGACGATTGATCTGCTCATACATATGGACAGGCACACGGATCGTTCTACCTTGGTCCGCTATGGCACGTGTCACCGCTTGGCGAATCCACCACGTGGCATAGGTGCTAAACTTGTATCCTCTGCGATAGTCAAATTTTTTGACGGCACGAATGAGGCCAATGTTGCCTTCTTGAATCAAATCCAAGAAAGGGACTCCGCGACCGACATATTTTTTGGCAACGCTGACCACCAAACGGCTGTTGGCTTTGATGAGATGTTCCTGTCCCGCCTGTCCATCACGGATATACCACTGCAACAGATCACGCTCATCGTCATCAGTGACGATCTCTTCACGCAACTTCAACCGTGAATCACGACCACGCTCCATCCGTTTTGCCAGGGCAACTTCTTCTTCTGCCGTTAAGAGTGGCACACGTCCAATTTCTTTAAGATATAGACTAATCGAATCGTCAATTTCAATCTGACTCAGATCAAACGTCTCTTCATCGGGTGTTTCAGCGTTATTTTCAGTTGTTTTCTCGCTTTCAGTTTCTCGTACAGACCCAACTTCAATTCCTTGTTCAAATAATGCAGTAAACAAATCCTCAAGCTGATCGATATTATTTTCAGCATCTGGCATCACCTGCAAAACATCATCATAGGTGACATATCCCTGTGTACGTCCTAGTGTTAACAAATGCTCCAATGCCGCTTCTGGTGTTAAAACCGGTGCAGACTCTTCTCCTTCTAATAATTCTCCCTCTAACAAATCCACAAGTTCTGTACCTGTAGAGTCAGTTAATTCTGTCTCATCCTCTGTATGTTCAGTTTCAATATGTCCAGCAGCCCCATTATTCGATAATAGAAGGCCACTTCCACTGGTTTCATTAGAAATCACCACATCAACCACCTGTGTCTCAGACAGTGT
>JBCCFC010000942.1:0-5573 GCA_039029935.1 Chloroflexota bacterium | reverse complement strand
CTTTTTATTACCCAGTACTGACTCCACTGAAAAAAGTCCGACTTCTGTAGAATTTGTTATTCGCTACCACTGGTAAGAAGTCGGACTTTTGTATCGGTTTGACCTTTTTTCAGCAGAGTCAGTACTTTGTCGGTTAAATTAGGGTGGTTAATTTGTAGGTCATGCTACAAAAAACATTAACGCAACGGCCAAGGACGTACCTCACAGCGGTCAGCCCACGCATCATATGCTGCCGTCAGCACTTTGACGCGCTCGTTTTCCGTCATTGCCAGATCAGTGAGTTCCGTGCGATCCTCGGTCATGTTATAGAGTTCCCACTCACCGGGGTGACGGCTGACCAGTTTCCACTCGCCATCACGCACACAGCGATTGCCTTCATGTTCCCAGAAAATACGTTGGTCACGTGTCCACACCTGCCCTTGATCCAAGTTTGTAAAGGCAGGGGCCATGCTTTCACCTTCCAGTGCTTGGATGCTGTTACCGTTGTACTCCGTGGGATAGGTTGCCCCCGCGATATCCACACAGGTTGCCATAATGTCGATGATGTGACAAGGGGAATGAACGATGCCTGTGTGATGCTCGCTTTGCGCGCCGATGCCCGCAGGCCAGTGGGCGACAAAGGGTGTTGCGATACCCCCCTCATGGGTCCAATGTTTATAGAGACGAAACGGCGAGTTGGAGGCATTGGCCCAGGGCAGGTCATAGCTCATAAAGGTAAAGGCTGGACCCGGACGCACGTCAGGGGCGTTGCCCACACGCATGAGTGTGCCATCGGGTGTTTGTAGCGCATAGCGTTGGATGCCACCATCTTCACTGAGCAACTCGGCACAACCACCATTGTCGGAGAGGAACATGATCAGTGTGTTCTCTAGCATCCCATGCTCTTCCAGTTTGGCAATGATCTGGCCGATGCCCTGATCCATGCGGTCAATCTGTGCCGCATACACGGCCATGCGCAGGTCTTCCCAATCGTGATAGTTGGCGTCATCCCAAGCTGGGGCCGTCTCATCACGTGGGGAAATACTCCAGCGACTGTCAAGGACGCCTGACCCATTGAGTTCTTCATGGCGGTTGGTGCGTAGTGTATCCCAGCCCGCTCGATACATCCCTTCATACTTGGCAATATCTTCGGGCAACGCATGGAGCGGCCAGTGGGGGGCGGTGTAGCCGACATAGAGGAAAAAAGGGGCTTGGCCTGCATCTTGGGCAGAATCTTGACCCGTATCCTTGGCACGGTTGCTTGCCGCTACCTCATCAATCATCTTGGCCGCGTTCTCGCTGATGGCATCGGTATAGTAGTATTCATCGCCAAAGTGTTCATCCCCATACAAGATCATGGTATCGTCATCCATAACCGAATGCGGGTGAAAGAAACTGCCTGCACCGTCGAGTGTGCCATAGTACCGCTCAAAGCCACGTTGACGCGGGGTCGGATGATCGGGGGTACCGGGATTCCAGATGGCTGGATTTAGCGGGTTATAGCTGCCACCGACATGCCACTTGCCAGACATCATGGTGCGATAGCCACGCTCGCGCAGTACCTCGGCGATGGTTACACAGTCATCACGCAGATAGCCCTGATAGGCGCGTGTCCCACGATTTTCCATCATGTGACCGATGCCCGCCTGATGTGGATAGAGTCCCGTCAGCAGGGATGCACGCGTGGGACAACAACGGGCATTATTATACATCTGTGAAAAGCGCAGACCGTTGTGAGCAAGCCGATCTAGATTGGGTGTTTGAATCTCCGACCCATAACAGCCAATGTCCGAAAAGCCCATATCGTCGGCCATGATGAGGATGATGTTTGGGCGGGTGTTGGATAGCGTAGTGGGTCTTGAGTTTGATAGCGTGTCTGTTGACATTGATTTTCTCCTGAAATAGTTCTATGCAAAGTAAGGAATAGCGATTCAATAAGTGGCGCGTTTACATGACTGGCAAATCGGGTCTGATACACTGGTCTCGCTCGATAATTTGCCAGTCATGTTTGTGCATGTTATTTGATCGCCATTCCTAAGTATGTATTTCTCTGAGTATCGCATACTTCCGCATATTTTTACAAGCGAGAATTAACGGTCAAACGCACTATCGCTTCACCACCAAAATGATCCCTGTCGCCCAATTCAACTTGGTTATCATCACCGTGTCTAGGGACTCAAGATGCGCAATCAACGCTGCCACCTTGTAGGCGTGTCCATCCGGCCAATTGGGTTGAGGTAACATGTCGTCGATCACATATAGGCCACCCGGCTTGAGTAAACTTATGGCTTCGTCAAAGTGACTATATTTGCCTGGCATGGCATCGGCAAAAATGAGATCGAACTGTGGACCAGGGCTTGGTGGATGGAGCATTTGTATATGGGCATCGACAAGAAACTGCCCACCATCCATCGTCACCAGCGTGAGTCGCGGGTCGTGTCCCAAATGTTGATGGGCAATCCGTGTCATTGCCGGATCAACATCCACCGAAACCAGTGTGGCATCCGCATCCATACCGTCCAGCATCCAAGCCGTAGACAACCCTGTTCCTGTCCCCAATTCCAGAAAGTGACCCTGTGGTTTGGACGCAACCAGTGTGCGTAGCAGCGAACTGGTCAGCGGCTCGGAGGCCATGTCAAAGTCGAGTCGCACCGTCTCCTGTTGGATGGTCGCATAGAGGGCTGGTGGATTTAAGTTGATTGCGTCGTTCATAGACAGCCTCCTTATGTCGATGTAAATAGATTTATTATAGGGGAAAGGGTGAAGGGTTGAAATAGGGTAGGAAGCCAGCGAGTTTTCTAATGCCAGTGCGGACACTGATGTGATTAGCGACTTTTCCAACTTCCCCCCACCGAACCCATCGTGCGACTTTCACCGCAATAGGCTCTCCAGTCAGTTTCGTCAATTTAACATCGTCAATCTCTCCGTTTGACGATGTTAATGTACTTTGTGGCTTGTTCGAGCATTTCGCTAATTCCCACATTTTCCTTTGACTTGCAGCTACACAAGCTGCGTCTACTGACCTGTTCCCCTTCGCCATGCGCAGGGCGTTACCCCTGTACTTTCAGTTGACTACTACGAGAACTCTGTTACCCTATGCCTCTCGGCACTTAGGCAATCCCGCTTTCCGTTCGTGATAGACGTTCTCAACCCAATTTAGGTATACTGTTCATGCCCTTGATTTGCTTCACTAGCAAACGCTGTCATACGTCGTACTTTCCTGCCCTGATGAACGTTGTCTTCTTGACAGGCTTTGTTATTGCGGGTCCAACCTTTTGACCCTCAACTCTATATGACCTACGGTTACAGCTACCTTTCCATAGAGAGACTCTTTACTCCGCTGGACACTCGGATTCAAGCAGTTTAGCCTTTACCTTGTCGGGTAGTTCTTGCCATATCTTCTTGGGGCCTGTAGCTACCCCTCAACTGGCTTTCCAGACATGCTCTGTTCACGTGTCAGTTTCCTTTCACGCTAAGTCTGGTGAACTATTAGTGTTTCCTTTATATACGATTTTCCTAATCCCTACTTGGTAGGGAATCTATCACGTCGTTAAGCGGCGCACAAGTTGAAGAGTTGAAGAGTTGAAGAGTGAAGAATCCATCTTCTCTCAATAAAACTATCACACCGACCCACTACCATAGACAACACCACACTCGCCCCCAGAGTTGTTCTTGTGCAAATACTCAGTATACAATGGGGGTGAGAGGATTCGTGTTGTATGCGAATCTTGCAAAGTTGATATAACAAAAAAGAAGGAATCATATGCAATTCAATCCAGAAACAACAGAAACGTCAACAATCTACAAACTGCTCACAGGGGCAGTGGTGCCTCGCCCTATTGGATGGATATCAACGGTAGACAACGCGGGTGTTAACAATCTTGCCCCGTATTCCTTTTTCAACGCATTTAGTGCTGACCCACCACATGTTATCTTTGGCAGCGGACGTGCCACACCCAATGAACACAATCGCTTCAACAAGGATACCGTCAGTAACATTATGGAGACGGGCGAATTTGTCGTCAACATGGTTTCCGAGGCCACCGCAGAGGCCATGAACTTAACATCGGCCACACTGCCACCCGACGTAGATGAATTTGTCCACGCCAACTTAACCGCTGTGCCATCCGAAATGGTTGCCGCCCCGCGCGTCGGTGAAAGCCTTGTCAACTTTGAATGCAAGATGGTTCACAGCTATGAGGTCGAGGAAAGCCGAGGCGGTGGCTCCATGATTGTCATTGGCCGTGTGGTCATGATCCACGTCGCCGACGAAATTCTGGGCGAGCGCAACCGCATCAACTACGAAGCCTACAAACCCGTTGGGCGCTTGGCTGGTGGCGGCTATTGTCGAGTCAATCAAATTTTTGACATGCCGCGTCCGGCGTAGTGGTGTAATGGTGTGATGGTGTGATGGTGTGATAGTGTTGGAGGTTACAGGTTAATCAGACAACTCTTCAACCTTTCAACCCTTCCACCTTTCAACTTTTTCAAAGGAGTTTTTACGATGCAATATCGACAACTAGGCAGTGCGGGTGTGCGTGTGTCAGCGATTGGGCTGGGGACCAATCAATTTGGAGGCAAGGTCGATCAACAGGGCGTCAATGAGATTATTGATGGGGCCATTGATCTGGGGATTAACTTGATTGATACGGCAGATATTTATCAAGGGGGGCGTTCAGAGCAGACCTTGGGGGTTGCGCTCAAGGGAAAATGGGACAAGGTGGTGGTGGCGACCAAAGTATGCATGAAGACGGGTGATGGTCCCAACGATATCGGGGCATCTCGCTATCATATCATGAACAATGTCGAGCGTAGTCTGCGCAGCCTACAGAATGACTATATTGACCTTTACCAAATTCATCGCTGGGATGATACCACGCCCATTGAGGAGACGTTGCGGGCGTTGGATGATCTCGTCCGCAGTGGCAAAGTGCGTTACATCGGTGCATCCAACTTTGCGGCGTGGCAACTGTCCCGTGCCAATGTCATCGCCGAGTTGCGTGGCTCCGTCCCCTTTGTCTCGATTCAAAATCACTATCACATGTTTGAACGACAGCAGGAGTTTGAGATGATCCCCTTCTGTAATGCGCACAATGTCGGCATTTTGCCCTTCTTCCCACTGGCTGGCGGCTTCCTCACAGGCAAGTATAAACGCAACGAGCCAGCCCCTGTTGGATCACGCGGTGAGAACAACGCCTATGTCCAACGCTATATGACTGAGGACAACTACACCAAAGTTGAGGCCATGACAGCGTGGGCCGAGGAGCGAGGTCATAGCATGGTCGAGTTGGCTCATGCATGGCTACTGGGTCAACCACAGGTCAGTTCGGTCATCTCCGGCGCAACCAAATTGTCACAGGTCCAGTCCAATGCCAAGAGTGCGGAGTGGGTGCTGACAACGGATGAGATGGCGGAGATTAACAAGATTCTTGGATAGTGAAGAATGAAGAGTGAAGAGTGAAGAGTGAAGAGTGATTAGTGATTAGTGAAGAGTGATTAGTGAAGAGTGAAGAGTGATTAGTGAAGGTAACCATTCAGACCCCTGAGCCTGTCGAAGGGGGGCGGTTTCGACAGGCTCAACCGACAGGGGGGGG
>JBCCFC010000941.1:0-5574 GCA_039029935.1 Chloroflexota bacterium | reverse complement strand
GTTGTCCTTGAGGTCGCTGGCTTGGAAAAGCGTGAAGTAGCGGCAGGCTTCATAGATGCTGGCGGCGACCAAGATGGCATTGCCGCGTCCATCCGAAAGACGTGGTTTGAGGGCAAAGTCAAAGTTGATGTCCGTGACCACGCGGTCCATGCGAGCCTGCGAACTGAGTACCTTTTGCATGGTTCCCCACTTTTTGCGCAGTGCCTCCTTTTGCCAATCGTTCAAGCCGCGTGTTTTGGCCTCAAACCAAGCATCAATCCGTTCTTGTGACCCCAAGCGTTGGTCAATGTCGCGCGCTTCATAGACCAGATCGAGGATAATGTTGTCGGCAACGGCTTGGCTAAATTTGTAGGTGTGGATGTAGCTGCCAAAGACCTCTTGGCTGGTCTGTTTGTCACGCTTGAGCAGGGGTGTGCCTGTAAAGCCGATAAAGATGGCGTCGGGTAACACCTGCTTCATGGCGCGGTGGAGCTTGCCACTTTGGGTGCGGTGACATTCATCGACAAAGACAAAGATGTCGCCCAGAACCGCTTGTGGCTGTGCATCCTCAAACTCGTTGGCAAACATCTCTATGGTGGTGCGTCCAAACTTATGCACCAGCGAACAGAGCAAACGCGGGGCTGTGTTTGTCAACGTTTCCATCAGTTTGCGCCCACTGGTGGTGCGATAGATGGCCTCACCCGCATCGCGAAAGATGCGCTCAATCTGCTCATCCAGCTCTTTGCGGTCGGTGATAATGACGACGCGGGCATGGGGGTTGTTTTCGAGCAGCCACTTTGCCAGCAGCACCATGACAATGCTTTTGCCGCTGCCTTGGGTATGCCAGATGACACCGCCAAGCCGCTGGTCGATGCGTTCTTGGGCCGCCTTGATGCCAAAGTACTGGTGGACACGGGGGAGCTTTTTGACACCCGCATCAAAGAGGACAAAATCGTGGATGATCTCTAAAAAGCGGTCTTTGCGACAGAGTTTGAGCAGATATTTGTCGAGTTTGTAGCGTGTGTTGTCGGCTTCATCCTCTTTCCATGTCAGAAAATACTTTTCCTCGGTGCCAACAGCCCCATAACGCAAGCCTTCGGCGTCGTTGCCCGCAAAGACAAATTGGACCGTGCGAAAGAACCACTCGTTGAATTCTGGTTGCCAGTTGGAGATGTTTTGGCGGATGCCGTCGTTGATGCTGACACGGCTGCTCTTTAACTCCAAGACAGCGAGCGCAATGCCGTTGACATACAGCACAATGTCGGGGCGACGAGTCTGGTTTCCGCGTAACGTCACCTCTTCAACCACAACAAAATCATTGGCCGTCGGGTTGTGCCAATCGATCACATGCACGGTCTCGGTTCGTTCATCCGCTGGTGTTTTGACCTTGATGCCATAGCGAAGCAGTTTATAGACAGCCTCGTTGCTCTCGTAGAGGGTGCGGTTGTGCGTGTCTACCTCGCGGCGTAATTGGCCGATGGCATTGCTGCATTGTGCGGCGGTATATCCCCGCTGGAGCAGATAGGCGTCAAGCATGTCTGCCTCAATGTTGCTGTTGTTGTCACGCGCCATGCGGTTGCCCAGAAAACGATAGCCCAACTCCTGTTGAAAGAGTTTGAGGACGCGTTCCTGTGTGGCGAGCTCTGGCTGGCCGACAGTGTTGTATGTGTATGGATTGGTTGATTGGTGATTCATACTTCTTTCCATAAAATCCGGCCAAACCCGATGCTGACGACGGCATAGCAACGGAGTTTTAGATCGTCCCCATGCTGTTTGAGCAACTTCTGGCGATACTTGTGTAGTTGTGTCTCTGCGTCGTCAAACTTGGCCTTGATGTTTGGCAACTTGATCATCGCTGTGTGTGGCCTTGTGCTGGCATCCTCCTCGGTCAATGCCCTGCGAATGGTCTTTTCCTTTTGAGTCTGTACATCTTCGGTTGCTTGGTTCAACGGCAATTGTTTAAACTCGATCAAAATGTCATAGAGTTCATTGTGGCGCATTCCTGGTCGCACCAACATCAACAGATCACCAAAATTGCGTTCGATCTGTGCTTCCGAATACATCAGGTACATGTCGGTCTGATAGAGCAGCATCATAAAAATGGTTTTGAGTGTGCCTTCATTAAAGTCTCTGGCATCACGCCCATTGTAGAGCCGCAGCAGATGCTCTTGGGCAAAGAGACAGAGTGGCTTGATATCGCCCGTGCCAAAGAGTTCATCAGCGGCGTTGATGCCTGCTTCCACTTTACGCCTGTCGCTTTCTACCTTGTGGGTCAATACACGCTCGCTATAGAGTTGGCGCATCACCAAGTTGGGAATCTCTAAAATGTTTTGTCCGCGTTTTGTTTCGCCAGCACTGGTCAATGCCCCCAAATAGCAGAGCAGGAGGGCGAGGCGGTCACTTTGCAGGTCCTCATCAAGCAGGTCTGTCACGCCAAACTTGGTGCGTAGGGTGCGCACAGTAATGGTGCGATCTTGGGCAAAGGCATTGTCAAGAACGGCGGGTCCATCGTTGTATCCGGCAATGTGCATGAGCTTATGGTAATCGGGTGTCAGATTCTCGTCCAAAAGCTGTCGCGGATAATCGCCGCTGGCTTGAAACTCTTCGAGAAAATAAAAGGCCAAGGTTGGGTTATAGACTTTGGGCACGGTCTTTTCTTGACCTCGACGAAAATCGTCAATAAACCAAGAGCCGTTATAGTAGTTCTCCATCAAGGCCATCATGCGCACCCGTTCGGTATCGCGGTGGTCAATCATGTCCTGCATCTCTGGGCTGTCCAAGAGTTGCACGACGATGCTGCGCAGTTCTGCCTCTGTAAACCCACAAAGTTCATTCAACTCCTGCCGCCACGAGATGTTCTTAAAGGTGTTGGCGCCACTGGTGACATCGCTCAACACAATCGGTGACACTCCAGTCATAAACACACGATCCAGCCCATCGCCCGACCCTGCGCTTTTCAGGTTCTTAAACAGCGTTTTGAACAAGCCTTCCCCCTTAACGAGGGTCGTGTAACGCTCAAGTTGCTGTTCATTTTCTTGCGCCGTTTTCTTTTTGGGCACCATCAAAACTTCATTGCCAAAGTTATCATACTCATCAATAAACAGATAGAGCTTGTGTCCCAGTGAACGGACAACATCGAGTAATGTGGAAAAAGTGCTGAGGGCATCACTGGATGTGGGTGGCGCAGGAGAGGGTAGTATGTCTCGATAATCGGTGTAAAAACTGTTGATAGCATCATTGATTCGAGCATGTAGGCTGGCCTCAATCTGCTCAATTGTGCCATGTGACTGCACCTTGGAGAAATCCCAACGCATGACCATGTAGCTGTTGCGCAGCGGTGTCGGATTTTGCCCAATCGCCAGATGACCAAACAAGCGCTCAAAGTTATCTTCCTTGGCAATGTCATAGTAATCCATCATCGTAGAAAGCCACAGGCTCTTGCCAAAGCGACGCGGACGCAGAAAGAGCAGTTCCTTGCCCCACTCTTCAATAAAGCGGATATGTGCTGTTCGATCCACATAGTGATAGTTTTCTGTAATCAACTCGCTAAAGTCACGAATCGCATATGGAAATTTAATCATTATTTTCTCCGGTTGAAAAGTTGAAGAGTTGAAAGTTGAAAGTTTATTGTTCACCCTCAACTATCAACTATTAACTATTAACTATTAATTATTAACTGCTAACTGTTAACTATTAACTATTAACTTTTCACTAATCGCGTCTTCCCTGTCAACAACTCGGCCATCATTCCCTGTTTGAGTTGCCATGCTTTGGCGAGCTTTTCTTCTAGTGCGGTGATTTCGGCGTCCATGTCGGAGAGGGTGGTGGCGATGGCAGTTTGTTCTTTGAGGGTTGGTAACCATAAATCAATTGTAGAGAGCGCAGCAGAACTGATGTGAACAACCGCATCACCTTGTCCTTTGCTAGCTTTTTGTCGATTGATTTGGGAAGTGTTTAAGTAATACCCTAAAAATAATGAATTGATATTTTCTGGACGCAAGATAACAATATCACCACCTGCATATACCTCAATATCATCAATAAATGCTACGCATTTACCAATTTCTGCTTTGGTTTCTCCTGAGCCAGCAAATAAGATATCGTTGGGCTTGATACGTTGGGAGTTACCAGCAACAGATTTAGAAATCCATGAATAGAAACGTTTTACATAATTATGATGATGTGTATAAATTTCGCCGTAGCGTATACATGGTAGATTACCACTTAATGACTCATCTTTACGGATACCTCTACCTTTAGAGAATTCGCCAATGTTCCCTAACTTTTTTGGGACCCAGCCTTCTTTGGGGCGCGTTAAAGTCTGCATGGCTCCCTGCTTGATGAGCCGTTTCTTGGCGATCAACTGCTCCAGTGACTCGATGTAGGCGTCGGCATCGCTCAATACTTCGGCGATGGCTTCTTGTTCGGCGAGTGTAGAGGGAAGGGCAATCATAGGACTCAAAATCTCAGAGCGGGATAGATGAGGAATATCCATACCCGTTTGCTGTAATTCTAAAGAGCGGTGATAATTTCCAAATGAGAGCAAGGCCCATAGGAAATTACTAGTACATTTTTTCGGGATAAATTTACCAACACGCTGGACAAGTAGCGAGGGGCAGTCTTCAGCTTTAAGAAGACTAATTTTGGCACCCGATCTGGTAAACGTACGATCCATTCCGATTACGATATCACTTGGCGAAAGTATATAATCAGAAAATTTGTTCGACTCGTACAATGGTAGGTTTTGTTTAATGCTCCAGTCAGGACGACCATATCCCACATTTTCACCACGTAGTAATGGTATTCCATCATCTTTCGTGAACCAAGACGATTTAAACGCATAACCTACTTGTAAATCCACTATTTCCCAAAGATGCCTTATCGTCCAATCCTCCGGTATCACCCCTACCTCAGTCAGCTTATACCCTGATTTCATGTCAACATTCATCAGCCTCTCCCTCTGCCATCCATTATACTACAACGGATTTGGGATGGGAACGGATTTTTGTGTGTGCGCAGGCACAAATCCGTTTCCCCCCTCAATCCGCTGTAGTACGTTATCATCAAACCGTCACGCTGGTAGCGATGACCTACGATTGCGACGATTGCCCCGCCACCATCACACTATCACACTATCACACTATCACACCCATACACCATCACACCTCACCATCCTCATGCCCATTCATATCCTCAGCCTCTTTGAGAATCTCTTCCAACTGGCGACGCAACTCATCGCGGTTGGGTAGGTACAGTTGATATTTTTGTACAAATAGTTGGCTGTTCATCTGATAGGTTGCATATTCGACCAACAGTTCATCTTTGTTCCGAGTCAAAATGATGCCGATGGGTGGGTTATCCCCTTCAATGTTTTCTTCTTTGGCAAAGTAGCCCAAATATAGGTTCATCTGCCCAATGTCATAGTGTTGGACATCGGTAATTTTGAGATCAATCAACACAAAACAGCGCAGGATGCGGTGATAAAAGACCAGATCGACACGATAGTGGGTGTTGTTGATGGTGATGCGATATTGTCGACCGATGAAGGCAAACCCTTTGCCAAGCTCCAGCAGAAACTGTTGCAGATGCGTGTAG
>JBCCFC010000940.1:0-5593 GCA_039029935.1 Chloroflexota bacterium | reverse complement strand
CTACCGCCCTAAACGTCGTACCCGTGCGAGCATTGCCAAGGAAAAAGGGCTACAACCGTTGGCGGATTTGATTCTGTCGCAAGATCGTGTCAAGGGGAATTTGGAAGCCGTTGTACAGCAATATCTCAACGAGCATGTGGGCGACCCCGAAGAGGCATGGGCTGGTGCGCGTGATATTGTGGCGGAGGCTATCAGTGACCATCCCAAAGTGCGTCGAGTAACGCGTGAAAAAACGCTGCAATATGGCAAGGTTGCATCGGGCAAAGTTGCCAAGGCCGATGACCCCAAGGGTGTTTATGAAAATTACTATGAGTTTGAGTTTCGTGTGGATCGACTGCAACCGCATCAGATTTTGGCCCTCAATCGCGGTGAGGCGCAGAAAGTGCTCAAGGTCAACATTGATACACAGGAACGAGACTGGCGTGGGGCTATTGAAAATGTTTTTCGCCCTGACCGCCGCTCTCCACTATCAGAGCAATTGGAACTTGCGACCGATGACGCGGCCAAACGGCTTCTGCTGCCAGCTATCGAGCGCGATGTGCGCAGTACACTAACTGAGTTGGCCGAGGATCATGCCATCCGTGTCTTTGCCGCCAACCTGCGTTCATTACTCCAACAGCCACCGCTGGCAGGGCGCACAGTGCTAGCCTTAGACCCAGGTTATCGCACAGGCTGTAAAATTGCCGTTGTTGACCCATCGGGCAAAGTGCTACAAACAGGCACAATCTACCCTCATCCACCACAAAACAAAGCGAAAGAATCACTGCAAATCTTGGCCGCACTCGTCAAAAAATATGCTGTCTCGCTCATTACCATTGGCAATGGCACAGCCTCGCGTGAAAGCGAGCAATTGGTCGCAAGATTGGTGCAAGCTGACGCTTTTAAAGGCAAGCTCCACTATATGATGGTCAACGAAGCCGGAGCCAGTGTCTACAGTGCCAGTAAATTGGCACGAGCGGAGTTGCCCGATTTGGATGTCAGTCTGCGCAGTGCCGTCTCTATTGCGCGTCGCGTCCAAGACCCGTTGGCCGAGCTGGTAAAAATTGACCCCAAATCCATTGGCATTGGTCTCTATCAACACGATGTCAACCAGAAAGAACTAAATGCATCGCTTGATGGCGTGGTTGAAAGCGTGGTCAATCAGGTGGGCGTCGATGTTAATACAGCCTCACCCGCATTGCTCACGCATGTCGCTGGCATTGGTCCCAAACTGGCTGAACGCATCGTTGACTATCGCAATGAGCATGGTGGTTTCACGGCACGCAAAACACTCAAAAAAGTCTCCGGTCTTGGTCCGAAAGCTTTTGAGCAATCGGCTGGGTTCTTGCGCATTCGTGATGGCGATGATCCGTTGGATGCCAGTGCCATCCATCCTGAAAGCTATACTGTTGCCAAGAAAGTGCTTAAACTTGCCAAGCTCAAAGCCGATGCACCGTTGGGTGTGCGCGAGACAAAGTTGAACACGCTCAAATCACAACACTCGATGCAACAACTGGCGCAGGAATTGGGGACAGGTGAACCTACACTCGTTGACATCTTCGAGCAACTGCTACGTCCAGGCCGAGATCCGCGTGAGGACTTGCCCGCACCGATTCTGCGCAGCGATGTGCTGTCAATGGATGACCTGATGACCGGAATGCAGCTTGACGGAACAGTGCGCAATGTGGTTGACTTTGGTGCATTTATTGACATTGGGGTCAAGCAGGATGGGCTATTGCATCGTAGCCAGATCCCATTTGATGTGGTGCTGCATGTCGGTGATGTGATTGCCGTAGAGATTTTGAATGTCGAGCAGGAGCGCGGGCGTATTAGCTTAGGATGGCCCCAGACATAAGACCCTATAAAAATAAGTTTTTTGGTATTGTCATTCCTGAGAAGTTAGGAAGCCATCTTTGGTACGGATATGACCTCCTGACTCTTAGGAATGACCAATACATTGAATTATGACGACGAGTTGCGTTTACGTTGATAGTAGGCCGCGACCTTCATACGATTGCCACAAGTTTCCATACTACACCAGCGTCGCGAACGATTTTTCGTCGTGTCATAGAAATAACGAATGCACTGTGAGTTTCCGCAGTGTTTGATGAGCGAAAAATCGGCCTCACTCAAAAAATCAACGATCTCCTTGATCAAAGATGTGAGCAAATGGGATGGCATCGTGCCATACTGCATAAATTGCTGATAAACTCCCTTGGTTTCAACGCCCAATTGGTAGAACCCAGGATACAAACGAAATTGTTCATTCAGTGTCTCCAACGTCTCCGCTTCGATTGTCTGCTTCTCATGAACCTGCTCAAATGCTGCCCGTAGGTTACGGCGCAATTGATACACATGCACCATGAGTGCTTCGCTCTCGCTAGTTTGATGCCATCTCTCCAATAGCGAATACATACTACTCTTATCAACAACATCAATAGCTTTGTTTACATCCATGTTAACAAGGTGATTCTGCTCAAGCCAAGCCATAAAATGTATAAAATCAGGAATTAAATCGACTCGTTCTCCTTGATGCATAATCTCGGTGTTCACGAAATCAACCGCAGCATTTCCACCGACAAAATCAAAAACGGTTTGTCTCAAACGATTGTGTATATCCATAATCAACATATTATAACCACCAAAATGGCTATTGACAAGTTAGAAAACTTATGATACTGTAACACCAGTTAATTGTATCTTTAGCGGTTATGCACTTGCGCAATCGTTCATATTCAGAAAGGGTAATGATAATGATTAAACTTTATGGTCATGAAATGTCCGGGAATAGCTACAAAGTGCGTCTGTTTTTGGAATTGCTGAATGTAGATTATGAATGGATTCAGGTTGACCTCATGAGTGGCGAACATAAATCACCAGACTATCTAGCACTCAACCCCTTTGGACAAGTGCCACATCTCAGCGATGGAGACATCCAACTAGCCGATGCCCAGGCGATTTTGGTCTATCTTGCACGAACATATGGTAATGATAATTGGTTGCCACAGGATGCGCTGCCACTGGCGCAGGTTGTTCGCTGGCTATCGACAACCGCTGGCGAAGTACGTCAAGGACCAGAACACTCACGGCTCTACCACATGTTTGGTATAACCAATATCAACATTGAAAATTCCCATGAAAAGGCCAACTTTATTCTGGCACAATTGAATCAGCACTTGGCCACGCGCACGTGGCTAGAGTTTGAGCATCCCACCATTGCCGATATCGCTGTTTACCCCTATGTTGGGCTAGCACGGGACGGGAAAGTTGACCTGGATGCCTACCCCAATGTGATTCAATGGATTGAGCGGATTACACAACTTCCTGGCTATATGCCCATGCCAGGGTTGTAGACAAAATACAATCCATGTTTGCGTTGCTCGGCTAATCCACCCAGCCGAGCGAGTACTGTTAAGCAGTCTCTCAGAAAGGAAGGAAAATAAAGATGAAGGAAAATAAAGATGAAGGAAAATAAAGATGAAGGAAAATAAAGATGTCAGAAACAGTAACCACGTTATCACGTTTTCATTTGGGTGAACAGGCCTTGCAAAGCGAGACAGGTAAGCTTGATAAAATCGAACGGGCCAGCCGCACGATGATACGTGACTATATGCCAGAGCAGCACCGTGACTTTTTTGCTGGGCTGCGCTATCTTTTCATCGGAACGGTTGACCAACAATCGCAACCTTGGTCCTCTATTTTGGCCGGGCCAACAGGCTTTGTGACAACGCCCGACGCACACACGATGCATATAGATTTAACACACGTTGGGTCTTCTATTTTGGCAGAACCCGCATTTGCAGAGGTTGATGTTGGCTCAACTGTTGGGGTGCTTGGTCTAGACCTTTCAAATCGTCGGCGTAACCGAATGCATGGCCGTGTCACACAGATAACGCCCGACAGACTGGTGATCCGCGTAAGCCAGAGTTTTGGCAACTGCCCCAAATATATCAATACACGCACGATTGACGATAGTCTACCCTTGCCGAGCTTAGGTGAGACGTTTGAGAGGGACGATCTTTCAGACGCGGATCGACTGCGGATCACCCGTGTGGATACCTTCTTTATCGCCAGCCACCATCAAGATGGGTCAGGGGCTGATTATGAAGGGGCTGATGTTTCCCATCGTGGTGGTGCGTCCGGTTTTGTTCATATTGAGGACGACAATTCACTAACGATTCCAGACTATATGGGCAACTATATGTTTAACACGCTGGGCAATCTTCTTTTGGACCCCAAGACAGGATTGCTCTTCATCGACTTTGACAATGGCGATCTGATGCAAATAAATGGCAAAGCGGAGATCATCCGAGATGCGAATGAGGTGGCAAGTTATCCTGGCGCACATCGACTGCTACGAATCCACGTCGATTATGTGCGTTACACACCGGGTGGATTGCCCTTGCGCTGGCAGTTTCTGGAGCCGTCCCCATACAGTCCGGTTATAGCCAACTGACTGATGTAGATCGAATTGAGACTTCCACTGTTGGGCATTTTAAAAATATTATGGCAAACTGTTCTGTATGGCCTTGTTTTGAAAGACCGTTATTTGGGAGTTTACGATATGAATTTGTCTGCATTCGATCCAACATCACCAGAATTTCGTTCAAACCCTTATCCGTTCTATGAGTTTCTGCGCAACAGTGCCCCCCTATTTTATGCAGAACCTTGGAATCGTTGGTTTGTCACCGAATATGAAGATTGCAAAACGTTGCTGGCGGATAACCGACTGGGCAATAACAGCGGTCCTGATAGCCAAGGATCAATGCTTTTTCGTGATCCACCCGACCACACGCGGTTACGTCGCTTGGTCAACAAAGCCTTTACCCCACGCACTGTCGAGCGATTACGGGGACGCACACAGTCCATTGCGGCTCAACTGCTCGACGACATACAATCCAGAGCTGCTAAAGGTGAGACCATCGACCTCATTGAGTCCTATGCCTATCCAATCCCGCTAACTGTCATTGCTGAAATGCTGGGTGTGCCACCCAAGGACCATGAGCGATTTCAACATTGGTCCGAGGCTCTTGTACAGACGCTCGACCTGCTCCCAGATGACCCAGCACGAGCAGAGGAGGCAGCCAATGCCGACACAGGATTTCGTGTTTACTTTGATGAATTGATTGCGGAGCGACGGGCGCGTCCACAGGAAGATATGGTCAGCGAGTTGATTGTGGCAGAAGAGGCAGGGGATCGGCTTAGTTCAGAGGAATTATTTAATATGTGTCGTCTGCTTTTGATTGCGGGACACGAAACCACCGTCAATCTCATCGGCAACTGTGTCCTCATGCTGCTCAACCATCCCGATCAGTTGCAGCGTTTAAAGGCAGACCCAACCCTGATCAAAACCACCATTGAAGAAACCATGCGCTTTGAAAGCCCCATCCAAGCCGTAGGACGCACGCCACTGGAAGAATTTTCCTATAAAGGCGTCGAATTCAAGTACAATCAAAATGTCATCTTTTTTGCAGGGGCTGCAAACCGCGACCCCAAGCAGTTTAAAGACCCACAGACATTTGACGTTGGGCGGCAGCACAACCCGCACATGGGCTTTAGTCATGGCATTCACTACTGTCTCGGTGCACCCCTCGCACGAATGGAAAGTCAAGTG
>JBCCFC010000939.1:0-5601 GCA_039029935.1 Chloroflexota bacterium | reverse complement strand
CTGTTGTGGTGCTGGTGGTGCGCAGATGTGGAAGGAAGAGGAGCATGGGACAGAGGCGGTCAACGAAAACCGCTTTGCCGAGGCTCATGCAACCCACGCCGATACACTGGCGGTCGGCTGTCCATTCTGTGCGCGCATGATGGATGATGCCAACATTGCTGCGGGTCAACCGATGCAAGTGAAGGATGTGGCGACGGTTGTGGCCGATTCGCTGGTGATACCTGTGCCTGCATAAGTACATAAAATACGTCTGGACCCAGTAACACTGATTAGAAATCTGTGTGTAACGACAAAAATCGAAACCAAATAAAGAGGGGCTGTGCTAGATCAACAAATCTAGCACAGCCCCTCTTTCATATCACAGAAGGAAGACATTATGCCCGAAACTCTAGCAACGATGGTGGCCCCCACATATTTGACCAACGCTCATTGGGGTCCCATACTCTGGGCGTGTATGCCTCATCATCCCAAATTTCTTGGATATCGGCAGCAAACTCAACAATGTTCTCTTCGGTGTCATAAAAGTAGATAAAAAGATTTTGTCCGGGGCCATGTCTGCCAGGACCATAGAGCAAAATGCGTTCATTGTGCATTAGATATTCGGCTTGGTGGATAAGCTGTGCCATGTCCATGACATGAAAGGCGATGTGATGCAGCATGGGTGCGCGGGCATGGCGTGATATCGCAATACCGTGATGCTCTGGTGTGCAACGTAGCCATACAAAGTCTTCCCCCAGCCAGTCGGAGACACGGAAGCCTAGCACGTCTTGGTAAAATTCGGCACTTACTTTGGGGTCAACGGTGCGGAAGGTGATGTGTCCAAAGTGGCGTGGCTGCACATTGCGTGGTCCATAAGTGGGCGCAACCTGCATCAACGGACCGACCAGTTCCAACACAAAGCCATCAGGGTCACGCAATCGCACGGCTGGCCCCTGTCCAAGCTCCACATCTGTCACTATTTCATGCTCAATACCTGCTTGGGTCAAGGCTTCAGCGGCGGCATCAATATCGGCCACTTCCAAGGCAACGTGATTCATCACCACATCCGCTGCTCTATTGGCACTATCAGTACTCCCCTCCGGTGATTCATCGCCATTGGCATCATCCGGTGCAGGCATCAATACCAGTGAATGATGGTCAGCGTTACAACGCAGATAGATGTTCCCCGCTTGGTCACGCGCCGTTTCGCCTAGCCCGACCATTTGTGTATAGAATTGCGTCTGAACCTCAACATCCTGACAGTGTAGCCCAACATGTGAAAGCCGTTTGGCCTTGATCAATGGTGTGGTCATAATCTTCTCATCCTTGTTTAGCAGACACAACTTTGTGCCTCTGTGAATTGTATGGTTGTCAATCAATCTATGGCGGCTATTTGAACGTTTAGGGTAAGACCTTCCGGAGGTGTCCGCAATGATTAGAGGGTGTACTCAAGTCTTTCTGGACACCTCCCGAAGGTCGAGTTTTACACTAAACCTCAAATAGCCCCAGATAAATCTGTTAATATGTCTTCAATCGACTGTTTTCCAGTACCCAACGTATAGACACCAAAAACATAACGGTCAGGGCGTATCAACACCGTATCGACCTGATGTGTCTCGAACCATGCCCCTAATTTGCCCGTGTGGTCGCATAGTGTGGTGATAAGTGGCGAGTTATCACCAGAGTTGTCCATACTTTGTCGTATGTGAATGCAGTGTAAAGACACGGCGGTAGATAAGTTATGTGCTTGTATTGCTTGCAATATCGCTGTATCCAGCGTATCCCCAATCCATAGCAGCGCAAATCCGACGCCAAGTACGTCATCCAGCAGGGCAACTGTGTCATTTGTTTGCACTTCGGGTTGAATAAAATAGGTCCCTTTGGCTGTATCGGATCGTTTTATGCTGCTGAGTATGCCTGCTTTGAGGTTGGGCGAGCGGAGGGCAAAGTGCGCTAGACGGCCAAAGATGCGAGGGATACGTAACACAGTCTTGAACAGTAGATCACGAATGAACGCACGCATAGGGCTACGCGTCTGCACCAGATTCCCCAAAAACATGGTTCCGCGTGTCATGCGGGTCACATGGGGTAATCGCTCCATTTGATATGTATCCAACAATGTTTCGGTGGCGGCAGCAGACAATCTGCCCGTCAGCACCAAGTCCAGTTTCCAGGCCAAGTTTTGCACATCACGGAACCCCGAACACATGCCCTGCCCTGCAAAGGGTGGCATCTGATGAGCAGCGTCCCCCGCAATAAAACAGTTGCCCACACGCCACTGAGTCGCAATCAGCGAGTGAAAGGTATAGACAGCAGCGCGTACCAAATCAATTCGTTCAGGGTCAACCACAAGCGACAGCATCTGGCGCACATAGTCGGGCTGCTCGACTTCCTCTTTGGTTTGGCCGTCTAGCAACATAAACTCCCAGCGGTAATGGCTTTTGACACTTGTGGGAATAAAGGACATAGGCTGTTGTGGGTTGCAGTGTTGTTGATGGGCATAGATTAGCCCCGTATCTGCTAATGTCACACCCTCCTTTAGATAGAAATCAGTGACAAGCCAAGGCTGTTCAAACTTGAGGTCATCCAGCACAATGCCCAATGATTTTCGCACAACGCTGCGACCCCCATCGCAACCAATAACAAACTTGGCCTGCACGTTGATAGTTTGGCCGGATGAACTATCTTTGTCTTTTATGGTAGTTTGCACGGTGACTGTCGCTGGTATATTGGTGCCGCGTGCTGGCTCCACATTCAGCACCTCTACGCCTAGACAAACCTGTACATGATCAAAGCGGTCTACACCTTGACGAAGGCCCTTTTCCAGCAGTGGCTGATGAAAGTAGGTGTTGCTGGGATAGCCAAAGGGAGCTTGGTCATTGCGAAAGGTTTCAAAGAAAACATTCCCCTTGGCATTAAGATACTGTCTATGTTTAGGATAGCCACCAAGCGCAGGCTGGATATCGCCCATGACACCTGCTGCCTGTAAAATACGCAACGCCTCATCATCCATATGCACCGCACGTGGGACGGGATAGATGTCTGTATCTCGTTCAAACACAACAGTACGCCATCCAAACTGTCCCAACAGGTTGGCAAGCGTTGCGCCTACAGGACCATAGCCCACAATGGCAACATCAAAAAGTTCATCTGAGTTTATGTCAAATAATTGTGCTACTGTCATGAAACACATCATAAATCAAGCCTGAGAGAATGTCAATTAGCATAAAACATCCAGACACCGGACATATCACAAAAATGCAATCTAAAATTCCTGTCGATTGCAATATTTTATGGCAATAACCAATGGCAAATTCCTTTGAAAAAATAAGTTATTGGGATGGGGAACTATGAGCGCGTGTACATGCGTTCCCAGAGAGGAGGGCTTCACACAAGTAATTGCGCAAGCCTGACGATTGTTCTTATCCTCAGCGTTGTTCGACTTATATCGGTTTAATTGCTTTCTATACTCATAGATTTATTGAGGGGTAGCCGATACAATATATAGGCCATGAAGATAGAGGCAATTTTACGTCGGCACGATCATCAGTCGAACAGTGCAAGGCATAACTTATTGGATCACGATTCCAAAGAATTCACCCTCAAACGAGGGTCGCGCGCATTGGGATCATGATCATCTTTATGACTAAATAAGGTTTAATTCAAGGAGAAAGATGTATGTACAAACCAAACATAACGCCAACGCTGCATCGAACTGTATATACGATCACAAGTTGCTTTGTGAGCTTAATTATACTGGTTGCGATGCTTGTGGTGACTGCACAACCCGTTGCAGCGGACATCAACGATGACCGTAACACACCCGTCGATTATTCTTCGTTTATCCAAGTGCGTCCACCTCGTGCCATTGTACAGCCAATTGTCCACACGGATATCATTCCACCAACATTCACATACAACAAGCATGTTGGCGGTGACATTCCGATTCAGTCGGTCATTGCACAGGTCAAATCAGTCCAGCAGGGCATCAGCGGGAAACCAGGTGTTTTGCAGACCAAGACGGACATTGGCGAGGGCTTGACATTGCACCGTGTGGGTAACATCTGTAACGATTTCAATCCAGAGTCTTACTGGGACGGTACAACATGGACCGATTACTTTGCGGGCTGGGGTACGTTTGCAGCAGATGATGGTTTCTACCAAGCCAAAAATGTTACCTTTGACATGGAACGTTCTGTCGGACCAGGCGAAAAGTATGACAAAAATCAAGCATCAATGAAGATTGCGAGCAATCAGCCATACGACGCAGGGGTCATGAGTCCTGCCATTGCTGTGAATCCGGGCGACCGTGTTCTGGCAAAGGTCAAGTATCTGATCTACAACCATGACAGCAAGGGACGCAACTTTGACTATGCATCAATGGGCATCATCCCACAGCTTGGCTATCACGCCACCTACACGCAGGGCTATGTTCGTGGTCAATGGACAGAAATGTCGATTGAGGTCACAGCCACTGGACCAGAGGTTGTGATTATGTTGCAAGGACACAGTTCTGCCAGCTTGAACTCAAACATCTACTTTGATGATGTCGAGATTTATATCAATGGTGTACCCATGCGCGATTGTCGTGGCTAACAAAGAAGGGCTGTCTAAGGTCTAGTGGGTGCAAAACCAGACCTTTGGTAGACGTCCAGAGAACCTAAGTACGTCTTATCCATATACGGACTTACCAAAGGTCTTAACGCTACAGTAGCCCAAATAGTCCTAACAAGGTAAAAAGGATGCCAACCTGCAACATACAGACAGGTTGGCATCCTTTTTTACGTTCAGGGCAGAATCCCACAAGTGAAGAGCGTATAAATCTCAACGCAAATCTGTATACCAAGGCTCATGCAGCCCTAGCGATATCAACAGATCACCCTGTGCAAAAATCTGCTCCGGTGTATCTGCCGCCAAGACATATCCCCGGTCCATCAATACCACATAGTCAGCCCAATAACGCGCCACTTCGTACTCATGTGTCGCCAAAATAAGCGTCTTCCCTTCTTCATGTAGCCGTTCAAAGATACGAAAAATCTGACGACGCATCACAGGATCAAGGCTGGCTGTCGGCTCATCAATCAACAGCACATCGGGATACATCGCCAACACACCTGCCAACGCTACCCGCGCCTTCTGACCACCACTCAGTGCATGAATCGGTCGATCAAGCAACTCGTGAAGTTCACACATCTCTGCAACCTCTTCAATGCGTTGCCATACAATCGTCTCCTCCAGCCCTAAATTGAGCGGACCAAAGCTGATGTCTTGCGCAACATTGGCGCTAAACAGTTGATCATCTGCCTGTTGAAAGACAACGCCGACCTGTTGGCGCAGTGTTTTTAATGCTGCACGATCATAGCGTAGCGGTGTGTGATCAAACAAAATCTGTCCCTGTTTGGGACGCAGGATGCCATTACAGTGTAGAAAAAATGTAGATTTGCCAGAGCCATTGCGCCCCATCAGCACGATACGCTGACCTTTGGGCAATGCAACCGTGCAGGTCACGACCACCACAGACCTGGAGATCTGATCATACATAGTGCGGCCGGAGGGGTTGAAGAGAATGCTAATCATGATCGGGTAGGCCACGAAGAGAACGGTGACCTTCAGCAGGGATCG
>JBCCFC010000938.1:0-5612 GCA_039029935.1 Chloroflexota bacterium | reverse complement strand
GAATATGACGGCTATTTTTTTGTCATTTAAAGAAAATTATAGGTTAAATATCTAATATCAACCAAGCAAGCGTAAGATAATTGAGTATCATAGTTGTATATATTGCGTAGGTTTCCGAAAGTTTTTTTTATCCAAAATATGGTATGATAGGCTTGATTTGTCGATTACCAATGGATAATAGCAACGTTTTTGTGAATCAACGAAACAGAATTTTCTTATTTAAGATTACAGGTATGTCTCTTTGATTTAATTTACGTCATGTTTATTTAATTTACGTCATGCACAATTTTTAGTTTTTGAATTATTGCGTTAGTATGCCATGCATACGTCAAATGACGTATTCTCTCTGCTTTATTCTGCGTATCTTTTAGAGGGAACTACGGCTTATAGGCGTTATAAACTATTAATAACATTTTAAATACATTCTCCTAGTGGATTTTGTATTGCAAGCCTACCTTACTGAATATAGCGGATGGCGTTACTTCATTAGATTGAAGTCGGTTAAGTAAATCCTTGTTCAGTAATGTATATTGATTTAGCCCAAGGAGACCTTGATGAACATACACAATTCATCTATCAAACTTACAACTCATCATGTACTCATTATCATCACAATACTGACAACATTGCCGATAGCATTGTCATTTACGTACAATCAACCACTTCATGCGCTCCAGTCTTCGCCAGCCGAGCCTGACAAGGTAACACAATTTAGTTGTAGTACTGTAGACGAAATTGCAACATCTGACTGTAATGCATTGGTCACTTTTTATAACAATCTCAATGGTGTAAACTGGTCCGAAGATGCGGGTTGGCTTGATACCAATACACCATGCGCCTGGTTTGGGGTTAATTGTATCGGAGATCGTATCAGTAGCATTCAATTACCCAACAACAATCTTGTGGGTAGCATTCCGCCCGAACTTGGCAATTTAACCGCATTGAGGGTACTTAACCTGTCTCAAAATCATTTGACAGGTGCGATTCCAACAGAGATAACAAATCTACCCTTTTTGGGAACGCTCAAGGTATCAGAGAATGAATTAACAGGTGAGGTTTCAACTACTCTCAGCAACTTATCAAACCTACAGGAACTTTGGCTGCAAAATAACCAATTAACAGGTGAGCTACCAACAACGTTGGGCAATCTCACAAACTTATCCGACCTACGTGTCAATGGGAATCCTCTGGCGGGTTCACTGCCGTCGGAGTTGATTAATACACATATTTTTCAATCTGATCAATCAGATACAATACTTCATTATGGTGGATTATGTGTTCCAAATGACGCGGCATTCCTTACTCGATTGGATCAGATCAATGACAGGTTTCCAGAAGCCCCTCTTTGTCATGTAGCGGGTGACAATGCCATTGGCATGGAAAAAACTGTTTCCAGCGACACAGGACAAGCCAATGACCTTCTTACCTTTACGATTGCCATTAGTAGTACGGGGAGTACGAATAGCGTAATCTTAACAGATACGATTCCCGCTGTCTTGACAAATATTACCGTATTGTCGGGTGTGGGTAGCTATGATAGCACGAATCACCAAATAGACTTTTCTGGGTCTGTTGCCCCGAATAATGATGTTATTATTCAATATCAAGCAACGATTGACGCAAACGCACAATCTGGTGTAATCTTCAACTCAGCAGTTGCGACTGGTGCAGATATGCGTGTAGAACGGGCCGCATCCATTGTGATTGTCGATACATCAGCAACAAAAACGCTTTCGCTTATCTATGCTGTAGGTGATAACAACCTTGGTGAAGAGATGATGCGACAGCTAAACAACGCTGAACAGGCTGCCAATAATGTGAATAATACCATTATTATGCTAGTGGACGGGCCGGGTGTTGCGGATACCCATATCTATCATGTCCAGCATGATATTGACCAGCAGTGTCCAAGTTTAGACAACATAGATTGTAACGGACGTTATCGTTTAGGCGAAAATCTGTGGGAATGGACAGACAACACAGCCAATAAAGCCAGTCTATCATTATTTTTGCAATCACAGCTACAAGCATATCCCAATGTAGACCAAGTTTTACTGTCTATTACTGGACATGGGTCGGGATGGACAGCAGATGCGTTAGAGGAATCTCCCGTGATACAAGGGCGTAGTGGAAACCAAATCGGTAGACGAGCTTGGTTTTGGACACCAGACCCACTTGGTGGGCTCCTTCAAGATGTGAATCCGGTTAGTTCAATATCAACCGAAGCGTTAGGAGATGCGCTCCAAGAAGTACATGAAATCACGGGCAAAAAAATCGACTTGCTGTATCTGGAAGCCTGCTCAATGGGGGCATTTGAGGTTGCCTATGAAGTGCAAGAGTATGCAGATTCTCTCTTGGTTTCGCAGAGTTTAGCGTGGTCTGGGGCACCCTATGACCAATACATGACTGAAATTGATGGCGCTAAGACAGGGCAGCAAATTGGGGAACGCTGGCTTGATATACATGCAAATTCTCTCGACCTTGATGGCTATCCCTATACACTGTCGTTGATTGACTTGAGCCAAATGGATACGGTTGCACAGGCAGTCGATGTATTGGGAAATGCACTGTCGGATGAGCTGAGTGCCAATGGGGAGACAGCCAGAACACAATTTAAGGCAGCCCGTGACAATACAACCTGCTATGAAAGTAATTATGACGGCTTTATTAATGAAAATGACTCAAGCTGTGATTTGGATGATTTTGCCAGCGAGTTAGAGGTTCTTTATCCTGGAACAGCCATCGCAAGTGCGGCACAGGCTGTTCAAACAGCTATGAGCAATGCCGTTGTCCAGCCAGTGAGAGCGGCAGATGGAACGCCTCACTTATATAGCGATGAATTCTGGACATTAGTCCCCTCTGGTGGTCTCAACATCTATCTACCATTACATGTCGATGAGTGGAAACGCAATTATTATTCGGGTTCCAATCTACAATCTGCCGTAGACGGAGCGTGGGACGATTTCCTGCTTGCCTATTGGGGTGGTAGCCTCAACACAAGAGCAATACGAAGATGTACGGCAGATGGAGCCAATGGTACAACAAGTTGCGCAGAAATCGGCAGTCCTACGGATGTCATCCCAACACTTCGGTTTAATAGTACAGTTTTGGAGACAGAATTCGGCCAACCCTTTACCGTCGATATCAATTACTCAGGTAGCGGTGCATCGACAACCGGCTTTACAGTCGAATATCATGAAGCTTGTTTAACGCTCAATAATGCGGTACGTGCCAGCGGCCTCACAGGTTCTGAGCCAAATGTCAGCACAGCAGGCCAAGCACAATTGAGTAATATTCAGCGAGATGATAGCAGCTCATTTGTAGATATGTTGATGGGTACATTAGAATTTACGCCAATTTGTCAGCCATCTGCTTTTGCCAAAGCCGATAGACTTAGCACCAGTTCTGTCATCACAACGCCACTAACGTTTACAGCGGTGTCCTTTATGTCAGGAACCAGTTCGGTAACAGGAACCAGTTTTGGTAGTATCGTCCAAATTCAAGCCGCTACATCGACAACACCGACAATCCCGATAACACCACTAGTCAAAATCCCCGATGGTATTCGAGGCGTTGCAAATTCAGATGTCACTGTCCCAATTAGCGTGACAACGCTTGGAGAAGCGGCCGGATCAGCAGCCTTTGATATGCACTTTGATACCAATTGTATTGTCTTAGATAGTGGTGATAGCGATGGAGATGGCATTCCTGATGATATTGTCCTCAATCAGACGACCAATCATGAATTGGAGGTTAATCAACAGAACATCAACACAGGCCATGTTCGGATGGTGGTTTCTCCTCTATCCACAGATAATGCGCATCCATTCGAACTATCGCCCTTAATTACGCTTCACTTTGATATTGTGTGTCAGAATCAGGCATCAACAGATATTACCTTTAGCGATGATTCGTTTGGGGATTTGAGTGGGCAGAGTCTAGACGGTAGTGCGCTAGGGAATACCATTTGGCTGGGGCGTGCCCCAATAGCGGTTGATGACTCGGCGGGTACCAATGAGGATACACCGATTACAATTGATTTAGCCGATAATGACTCTGACCCAGATCACGATTTGGTCAGGATACAAAGCGTTTACACCCCCAATCTATCAGCACTGGTGACACTTATCCAAACAGGAACCATTGAGTATAATCCGATTGGCGAATTCGACTCATTGTCTCAAAGCCAGAGTGCGACCGAGGTCTTTAGCTACACAATCTTAGACAATCTAGGTTTTACGGATACGGCTCGCATCGAAGTCACAATCCTGGGTGCGAATGATGCACCTGTTGCAATTAGTGACACAGTCTTTATCACAGAAAATGAGAGCATTTCGATTACGCCCCTGATTAATGATACAGATGTCGATGGTGATACATTGTCGCTTGACGATAATTTTACAACACCGATTTCTGGAACATTAACCAAATCAGGGACATCACTGCTGTATCAGCCTGACAATGATTTCAACTATCTGGGTGCGGGTACCTCTGTTACCATGAGCATTGAGTATACAGCAACAGATGGTCATGGTGGTGCAAGCCAAACACGCATCCTATTCACGATTCATGGTGCGGCCGATTCACCGATTACTAATGGGTACAGCAATACGGTACGCACAGCCCCAGGTCAAAGAACGGTTATTGATGCTCTTGTCGATGACTCAGACCCAGATACGGGAGATACATTGGCGATTTTGTCCGTCACACAACCAGTCAGTGGGACAGCGAGTGTGCAGAATAATCAAGTGATTTATACACCAACATCGGACTTCTATGGCATTCAGATGCTTTCGTACATTATTAAGGACAGTGCAAATCTCACGGCTTCGGGTCAGATTACGGTTGCAGTTGGGATTGCTGGTGATTGTAATCAGGATGGCTTTGTGGATGCTGGCGATTTGACCGCCTGTGTGGTAGAGGTCTTTGATAATGATGCTGATCATTGGCTGCGTGTGCCTCAAGGCAGTTTCTTGGGCAACCCTGTAGGGTGTGATCCCAATGAGGATATGCTCGTCGGTGCGGGGGACCTCTCCTGTAAGGTACTCAAGGTGTTAAATGGGGCCAGTGCAAGTTGTGTGGATGATACCGTTAGCGCGGCTTCGAGAAATCAAGCGGTGGCCACATTGACGTTGCCGGAAGTACTGGCTGTTGAGAATGGACAGGTCGAAGTGCCTATCACACTCAATGGCAATGGACATCAAATTGGTGCGGCAGTGTTACATCTAGACATTGATGAAAGTCTACTAACATTTGATGAATCGACGGGATTGTCGCACGACTTGCCTCTTAGCTATGATTCGTTCACTAGTTTTGATGGGCGACATCTTGGTATCACGTATATCTCTCTGTTACTGGATGAGATGCCTGATGGTGTGATTACCACGTTGACATTCTCTCTGGTGAATGAGAATATCAGCATGACAGAGCTGACAGATGCAGTTGGCTTTAGTGTACGACAACGCACGTCGTTAGGGAGTATCATGGGGCAAAGTGTGCCTGTCACCTATACACCCATAAAACTTGTCAAAGTGTTCATGCCCGTTATCACCAGATAAAGTTGATTGACTTGTAAACCAAAAAAGGCCAAACCTAGTAAATAGGTTTGGCCT
>JBCCFC010000937.1:0-5614 GCA_039029935.1 Chloroflexota bacterium | reverse complement strand
CATCAAATACAGGATAGATCGTAAAAGATAGGATAACAGAAGCTATCAATGATTCATTTGAAACAAATTATTGTCAACATCTCCCTGCTTTTTATCGCACTAATTGTAATTTTGCTTTGTAGCAAAAGAATCAATCTCTCTGTCATCACGATGAACCCATTCATCGAACAATCTACAATTCAAACAGTTTTTCAAGAATTCATTGAACAAAGTGTAGAACATATTCCCGCAGCACACGCAGCCATTGAGTTGGAATATTTAGATATTAACCCAACCTACTCAGAAATCACCTTTGAATGGGCAACAACGCATGAATATAACCTTGATGGCTTCATTATTAAGAGCAAGTCCATCAATGATCCCCAAGCGCATACCCATGAGCTTGGCACACTAAATGCACGTGGGAGTGAAGACGAGGGTGCTGAGTACACATTTACCATCATGGCAGGGCCATACATATCCCCTTGGGAACCGTACTGTTTTAGTATTCACGAAGTCACCACAGATGAACAAGCTGGAGAGGTGTTTGAGTACTGTGGCTATGGTCTCGGCGTTACACCTACACCTTTTCTGACAGACACACCAACGATTACACCAACCGCAACCCTCCCACAGACAGAAACACCGACATTTGTACCGACATTTACACCCACAATTACACAAACAACCGTCATTACAGCCGCTGACGGGACGACGATGACGGTCGTGTTGACACCAACCGCCACACTTTCATCGCTTGATATGCTGACACGTCGAGCAGTGGAGTCTACACAAGTTGCACAAGGTACAATGCTGCCCACACGGACATCCACGCCCACATCCACGCCAACTGGTACACCGACACCAACAACGACGGCGATTATGATTCAGGATGTTGTTACACCAACAGCCACGCTGGACGTTACTGCGCCAACACCGGGGCCAGAAACGCCGACATGGACGCCTCGCCCAAATACCCCGACCCCTGTCGCTGACAGTCCGTTAGAGGGTCAGCCAGAGAGTCCGTTGGAGGGACGCGATACACAATCTGAAAGCCCATTAGATACACCTACACCGACGGAGACACCTGTACCGACGGAGACACCAACCCCAACTGAGACGCTGACCCCAACTGATACGCCAACTGAGGCTCCTACTGAAACGCCAACCGAGACACCCACAGAAACACCGACGGAGACACTTGTGCCGACGGAAACGCTTACCCCAACTGATATGCCTACCCCAACGGAGACTGCTACAGAAACGCCTGAGCCGACCGACACACCAGAACCAACGGAGACGCCTTCTGTAACACCCACTGATATTGCCACGGATACACCGACACCGCTACCTGCGAGTGACAGTCCTTTAACAGAGGGACCACCGCAGGACGTCTTGTTACCGAGCAGTGGACCTGCAACACCAACACCGCCCTATGTTGTGATTACAGCGACGCCAACAACAGAACCCCCACCCGCGCTGCCGACCTTTACACCGTTTCCGACCGTGACACCAACGCCCAATGAAACATGGGCGAGCTTGCTGACGCCCAACTCACAGAATATCCTGCTGTCGATGCTTTGTTTGGTAGCGTTGGGTACAGGTAGTCTCGGCATTTTGGGGCTGATTGCGATGGCCCTCTATCTACGGGCACGTAGTATTCAGGATGCTGAGGAACGACGCTATCGACTGGACCGCCATCGCAGGTGGTATTAATCCATGCCAAAACCAATACGCACATTTATTGCTATTGAACTTTCACAGGAGATCAAAACGTATCTAGCAGCAATGCAAGCACGGCTTGATGACAGTGTGTCTATCACTAAGCCTGTTGTGCGCTGGACTAATGCGAAAAATGTTCACCTCACACTGCGCTTTTTGGGTGACACAACGTCGAGCCAAGTCACGCAATTAAAACCGCAACTGCGGTCACTGGCAGAGAATCATCAGCCCTTCTCAGTAGCGATGCCATCTCATCAATCCGCAGATGACGATAGAGCCAAGCCGATTGGTGTGTTCCCCAATTGGCAACGCCCCAGCATTGTGTGGGCAGGCATCACCGGAGAATTGGATGTATTGTTTGCGCTGCAAGTGGGAACAGAATCAGTGGCACAGACGCTTGGCTTTGCCGCTGAAACACGCAAATTTTCACCACACGTCACGATTGGTCGCATCAAGGCAGGGCGTAGGATGAGTGGCGAGGAAAAGAGTGCATTGCGAATGTTGGGTACACAGCTACGTGACTACACTGCACGATATACACGACAAGAACTGTGGCAGATTGAGCCACCACCAATGAAAGTCAGCGAATTTACGCTCATCCAGAGTCAGCTACGCCCATCGGGTCCTGCGTATACACCACTTGAACGCTTCAAACTGTGACCCTAAATTCATCAATTTTGGCTACACTCTGCCCTCAATTACATGATAACTGCGCGTTGATGCGACAATCTCTACTGAGGAGAAGACTTTCCTCATCTGTTTGTCATAATTCAAAAAACGATTCGCCACCAGCAATAAACGACCCTGTGACGCAAGAACAGATGGCGCCTGTTGAATCATGGCATCGGGCATCGAGGTGTCAACCTTTTCCTCCTGATGAAAGGCTGGATTAGAGACAATCAAATCCCACTGTTGCCCCGTTGGTTCTTCTAGGGGGTTCTGCGCAATGCCATCTTTGGCAAATACAGTAATGATGGCCTCAAATCCATTACGCACCACATTCTGCCGTGCATACTGTGCCGCCAGCAAATTCACATCGCTCATAGCAACCGCACCAGCACCAGCCATCGCTGCGGCCAAACCAAGGATACCAATACCACAGCCAACATCCCAGACGCGTTCACCTGTTTGGATGTGCATGTGTTTCAGCAGGAGTTCTGTGCCGGGGTCCAGATGTTTCCATGAAAAGACACCGGGGTGACTCAGCAACGAGAGTGATCCCTGTGGCCGTTCAATCTCGACAAACTGCTCTGTATTGGGCGCAACTCCCGGCTCAGTGAATGCTTTGGGCAGGACAAGCTCGACCACATCAGGGCGGATACTCAGTGCAACGCGTTGATGATTACGATACCCACGCCCGACGCTGTTGCCAAATAGCCGTTCTGCATCAGTGATGACAGCCTTTGCCCCACCTTTGGATGGCCCAGCTACTAGCAGATGACCACCGGGGCGTAATGCTGACCATGCGGCCAACAGGAGGACTCGTGCATAGCGTCGCCCCTTGGGTGTAGTCAGCAGCACGATATCCCACGTACCAGCAGATTCTTGTGCGGCCAGGACATCTTCAGTTGCGTTGGCGTTGGGTAAACCTGCAAGTTTTGTCTGTGCAGCCCGCACATCACGGCTATCGCGTGCCAGTGTCAGTATCTCGCTCTGTGGTAGTTGTGTGGCAATCTCACGGGCAAGCCAACCATCTCCACCTTCCGAAATAAGGATACGTGTTGCGGCCTGACGTGGCTGACTTTCAAGTACATTCTCTAATAAAAGTGGGTGTGCTGGGTGCATCATCGAGTATTCTCCATGATTTCACGAACTGCTATCTCAGTTAGCCCAGAGAGTAATGCAACCTGTTCAATAGGCATACCTATTTCTATCGCTGTTTTAGCAGTGGTAATTTTCTGAATATGCTGCCCTTCTTCACGCCCTTCTTCACGCCCTTCTTCACGCCCTTCTTCACGCCCTTCTTCACGCCCTTCTTCACGCCCTTGCTCAAGTCCTTTTTGAAGCCCCCTTTGTTCAATGAATTCTTCCGTTTCGCGTATAGATGCTTGATAGCGTAAATTTTCTAAATATCTTTTATAGGCCTGTTTACGTTTCACCCCAAGTTTCATATAGCTCAGTTTCTCGCCCGCAATTTGAATATTTTTTGATTCAAATTCCGGTTCTATCTCATCGTTTTTCATCATGTAAACCCATTCATCTA
Source organism: Chloroflexota bacterium (assembly GCA_039029935.1). Lineage (GTDB taxonomy): Bacteria > Chloroflexota > Anaerolineae > Caldilineales > Caldilineaceae. The sequence continues at coordinate 1,710 of JBCCFC010000937.1, read as the reverse complement.
ATGGTCTTTCGACAGGACCATTAAATTTGTTGATACGTAGCAGGTAATACTCTGGGAATATATCATAGACCTCGTTAATGGTATACCGCGTTTGTTGTTCTTCAGTGGGTTTCAAGGCATCTTTTTGATTCATACCGACAAATTTTGTGGAACCGTGATAAGCATAATCTTTTCCATCACCTAAGCTAAAATAAACAATACCGATAGCAATGACTTTTTTGATTTTGCTATAGGGTTGGCCTTCGTAGAGATGCTCCACCATTAACTTAGATGTACCAAATGCCAAACGATGAAAAAAGTCCATCTCTGTTTTTACCTGCACTTCGATAAGAATTAACTCACCTTTTTTGTTTTTTACGAGAAGATCCACACGGTTTTGTTTGTCTTCATCGTCCTCTTGGTTACTTTCACTTTCTAGCAAATTTTCAACCTCAATATCGTCATCCAAAACGGCACTCAAAAAACCTGATAACACATCAAAATTTATTTTATCTCTCAGTAAATATTTTATTGCCCAATCAAATCTCACTAATTCTGACATTATTACCCCCTCCTCATCTATTCAGACAAAGCAACCGCAATTTCAGCAGCGACTCTGGCATTATTTTTAAGCAAGGCCAAATTCGCCTGCAAACTACGCTCGCCACTCAACTCAGCAATACGTGACAACAAATAGGGGGTCACCTCTGCCGAACGCAAGCCTTGGTCGCTGGCTTCCTGCACAGCCTGCAAAATCACGGGTTCAATTTCTGCTGCGGGTACTTCATCTTCGGCAGGAATCGGAACTGTCACTAGCAAGCCGCCGGGCAAACCAAGCGACTGTTTGGCGCGCCAGGTGGCTGCGACTTCGGCTGGTGTCTGACAGTTGACATCAACTGGCAATCCACTTGTGCGGCTGTAAAAAGCGGGGAACTCATCTGTGCCATAGCCAATCACGGTTACACCATGCGTTTCGAGATATTCAAGCGTAGCGGGCAAATCTAAGATGGCCTTGGCGCCTGCACAGACAACAATAACACCAGTCTGCGCCAACTCCTGCAAGTCGGCACTAATATCCATAGACGGTTGTCCATTGATGCTGCGATGGACACCACCGATGCCACCAGTCGCAAAAACGGCAATCCCGGCCCGCTGTGCAATCCACATCGTTGTCGCAACGGTTGTCGCCCCATGCAACTTTTCTGCAACAGCAATAGGCAGATCGCGTCGGCTGACTTTGCGTACATCATTTGTTGTCGCTAACAGGGTTAATTGCTCGTCGGTCAGCCCTGCAATCAGTTCACCACCGATGATTCCGATTGTGTGTGGTTCTGCACCATGTGTGCGCACAATTGCTTCCATCTCACGGGCAAGGGCTAAATTTTGTGGGTAGGGTAGCCCATGTGAAATAACGGTCGATTCTAGTGCCACTCGTGGCTGCGTTTGTTGTTCTGTCAATCTATCACCTCAATTTTGAATAGACGCTACGCTAGAGCCCGCAGATAACCAATCTGCGATACTATTTTTAACATAGGAAAGTATAAAATCAGCCAAAGGACGTGGTCCGCCTTCGGCTGAAAGCTGACGGCTGAGTAGCTGAAAGCTTTTTTATGGGTGTATTATACATGCGAACAGTTTCTTTCGCATAAAGACTGTATCAATTGCGATAAGTCCGCTGTCCCCTCATCTTTACCTATCTACAGTGCCTACGTCTTATGTCGCAGAAATTAT
>JBCCFC010000936.1:0-5618 GCA_039029935.1 Chloroflexota bacterium | reverse complement strand
GAGGAAATGAGATGGGTTTTTTATTCCTATTCCGCTTGTAAAATCTTACTTAAAGATGTAATTATTTTTACTTGTTTGAGCGTTTGATTTGGAGTATTGGAGTGATGGAGTGATGGAGTATTGATCATAGCGGGCTTGGCAAGAATACAACTCTTTCATTTTGTTCCTTTATTTCACGCCTTCTGTCACAAAATTGTCATGGAATTCTTTTTGATTCTGATACACTAAAAATCACCATGTTTGGCTCATACCCAGTCAGTGTGCAACAGCGAGGCTGTCTATCATTTACGGATGATAGGCAGAATTATCGGTTTGCGGATTTACTGAGATGAGTGACATGTCCTACATGATTTGTATAGCTTTATCTTGAAGATATAAAGGAGTCATTCATGCCAATACGCCTATCTCTAATTGCGCTATTCATTATCCTTAGCGCAACCGCTATTGGGACTGGGCAGCCAACGTCGCTCTTTGCCACAGAAGGGTTACGCGAGTCCAGCCAGAACCAAATGCCTACACCAAGGCCAACACCAACGCCCAAACCATACGACGAAGTGCCTTGGCTGACTACATTTGAGTGTCCAGCCGACCTGTTGCCGGGACATGAAGTCGATAAAACCTTGCCTGCTGATTTTGTGATGATTATGGATACATCCACCAGTTTTAAATACAATGATCCAGATGATCAACGCATCACCGCCGCAAAGTTGTTTGTTGATCTGTTATTGCCAGATGAGCGCGTCGCCATTATCAAGTTTGGTAAGGGCGCAGAGGTACTGCAAATTTTTACCAACAACAAAACCAGTCTCAAAAATGCAATTGACCAAACCGGGTCGGCATTCATTGGTGAAAATACGCAGACAGATACGAGTCAGGGGCTGGCAAATGCACTCTGTATGTTGCTCAATCGTCAAGAGGATGAGGGCAGTAACCCAGCCGTCGCAGTTCTACTGACAGATGGTCGCCCTGACCCAACTTGGGGCGGGGAAAGCACAGATGAAAGAGAGGCCGCGAAATCGCTTGAAACAGCGTATGTCTATGATATTGTTGAATTATTTAGCGAAAATGACTGGACGATTTCACCCATCGCCCTCTGTAAATTTAAAGGTGGGCTTCTTTGTGGGCCAGAACTACTTGCAGACATTGCTGATGAAACAGGTGGTATCTTTACAGAGGCCACAGAAACCAACCAACTGCTAGAGGCATATATCAAAACACTGGCGGATGTCTACGAGTATCGTACGCTTGATGATGAGCAAACCATTGATGGACGATATATTTTCTTTGTTCCACCAGAGACAGGTGAAATTATCACTGTGAGTGAGGGGCGCGTCGAGATTACATCCGCCAATGGGAAGTCTACAACGCCACAGGTGAGCTGCACAGAGGCCGAGGAATTTTTTATCTGTCGTATTGCAGAGCCAGAAATTGGTGAGTGGCATATCAATGCACCACAGCCAGTCAAGTTGACGCAGATGTTGGCCCAAGTGCAGTATGAAGTTGCTCTTAGCGTGAAGCCATCACGAGGTGTTGTAAATGGAATGCCATTGCAGTTAGAAGCCCAATTGATAGATGAAGAGGGTGCGATTATTACAGATACCGCAATTTTGCGCTATTTTGACACGCAGGAACAAATCACCATTTTGGTTCAACATGAAGATGCTGAAATAGAACGTATACCTCTAAGCCTAAAGGAAGGTGCAAATTCAACAGCGTTTGTCGGCGAGTTTGTCTGCCCTGCACCAGAAGAATATACACTTCAGCCCGCATTGAACGACTTTATTGGGAGCCGCGAGGAGCAGACTGTCACATGTCTTGCCCCGACAGCGACACCTACGAATACACCAACATCCACAAATACACCGACAAATACACCGACGAATACACCAACGGCGACACATACCCCAACATCGACTGATACGCCAACGATTACCCCGACGCCAACCAATACGCCGACAAACACCGCAACGCCTACACCAACGCTTTATAAGCCTGTGTTGAATTCACCAACGTCACCTTATCGAGTCCCTTTCCAAGAAGGGAATTATGACTTGGTGATTGAAATGCAAATTGACCGAGAAGACGGTGATCAAAGTACATTCACGGCTGAACTAAGCAGTGAAAGTGGGGAACTGCTCGAATCAGTCGAGTTGGTCGATGACGAGAATATTTTCTCGGCCATAGCACACCCCAATGTCTGTACATTGCTCGATATGCTCTAGCCAACCGATGCTACTTGGACGATCTCTAAGAGTAAATTAATCCAACAGGGGAGCATTGCGTTGCAGGTTTTACAGCAGCCCACAGAAGTGGCAAGGCCAACACGATTGATGACACCAGAGGTCATTGTGTTGGAAGCAGAACCAGACATCACAATGGGTGTTTATCCTGATGGTTCACTGCCAGAAGAATTACGTGCTGGGAGAAATTACCAACTGCCTGTCGAACTTTCCTGTGGTGACTATCCAGTTTCACTACAAGAGATTGATTTATCGGATGATGTTGCACTCAAAGGCGTGATCAGAGATGCAGATGGTGAGATTGTCACCACGATCAATTTGGTGGAAGAGGACACACCCGGTAATTATGATGGACGCTTTAGCCTTACCGAAGATGGGTTCTATGATATTAGTGCAGAGTTATGGGTTGAAGAAATACCACAGGTTATAGAAGTCATCATGGAAAACGTGGTGCTACCGAGTGCAACGCCCACCAATACACCGACCAATACGCCCACGCCAACCCATACACCAACCCATACGCCCACGCCAACCCATACACCAACGCTGTATCCGGTTACATGGACACAACCAGAGTCACCTTATCGTGTACCAAAGGCGGTTAGCACTCAGGAGGCAAATGGCTATGCATTGGACATTGCCATGACCATCGGTGTTCCACCAAATGACCGCAGCACATTCTTTGTCGCCTTGCAAGACAAAAACAATCAAACATTAGAAACGATTGAGCTTGTGAAGGATGGTAGCGACACAGAGATGGTTGCACAATTACCACCGGATGTTTGTACTATCTTGAACAAATATAGCAGCGAGATCGGGTCAGAGTGGGTTATCAGCAAAAATGAGCTTGTATGGCGCGGTGAGCTGTCCATGCAAGTCTATCAGAAAGCCACATCTGCATCGACACCTGTGCCATTGGTCACACCCTATGCTGTTCAAGTTGAAGCAGAGCCAATTTTTGGTGATTTGACCTATCCTGATGGGGGTACACCGCCAGCACAGTTGCGACAAGGTGGACGGATTCGGATTGCTGTCAAATTATTATGTAACGAAATTGCTGTCAATTTGACAGCGGTTCCAGAAAGTATTCAAGACAAATTTGATGTCATGGGGGTTGCGCGCACACAATCGGATGATGAGATTGCGAACAGTGTTGTACTAGAGCAGACAAATGCTGTTGGGCAATATACGGGCAACTTCAGACTGAACAGCCCTGATCGCTATACAGTGCTAAATGAGTTATGGGTCAACGGAATCCCACAGGTCACCAAAGAACAGTTTAAGGTAGTCGTGCCATCACCGACGCCAACCAAAACGCCTACACCGACACCAACCCCAACATTTACGCCGACCCCAACGTTTACACCGACAGCAACGCCTCTAGTCCAACTGGATCAGCCGAAAAATCCATTTATCCTTGCAGAGGATAGCAATGACTGGGCATTACCAATTCAGGGAAGCACGGGGCTTGCAGTGGAGGAAGATGAAAACCTGTTTATGGTCATCGGTGATGAAGCCAGTGGTCAGAGCCGAGTTGAGATGATGCTTGATGCGGGAGCAGGTGTACGCCTATTTGTCTCGAAAGATCGTTTTGACGCTTGTGCATTGTTTAAAAGTAATTTACATCGATTTGCCGATGATTATTGGACGATTACAAAAGCCAATGAACTCAAGCTACGTCGCAGCTATGACATGGCTTTCTATATCGCTCCGGACTTAGCAGAACGTTTGCCCAGCGCATCCGCAAGTTTTAATGACTATGTACTTGAAATCGAACCAAGTATGCGGATTGATATTCCACCCGATGGCTGGAAAAACCTAGAGGTTGGAAACACCGTTGAGCTCACAACACAAATTTATTGTAACCGCACACCCATGCCTTTTGGCGATACAGATTTGTCAGAAGATTATACAACGATGGCCGTTATCTATGATAGCGAAGGAAACGAGATAGAGAGAGCAACGCTCACTGCCGAAGAAGGTGACGATGACATCTATATTTATCGGGGTAACTGGAAAGCAGAGGAGGCTGGTCGTTACAAGATTGAGGTTGAGTTGGTTGAAATAGAGACAGAAAAAACCATTATCAAAACAATGCCTCTATTTATTACGATCAACTGATTTTTTTGCCAAATTCGATCTATATTGATGTAATCCACTGATATACACAAAGAAACAGGTGCTATTTTATTCAAGATAGCACCTGTTCCTTTATATGGGAGCTTGTTATGATACAATCACCCCATATGTTGCCTAAAAATAAACTTGACAACAGAATAAACTTCATCTACAATTGAAATTGATGATTAAAGTCAATTGTAAGCTCTCATATAGAGTTATTATTTTCTAAATCATCAGCCTTAGCCGCAGTGTAGTTTTGTCAATTCCAATGACAAATCAATGATTTTAGACTGGTGTACTATCCAAAATGCACCTTTGCCTAAATCAACATCGTTTTTATACGAGCAACAGCTATGCTTCCACTCTAAGATGACTAGACGAAATGTTTAGTCCTTCTTTTAGTATTCAATTAATTATTTGCATTTTTGTAAAACTATATAAGAATCTATTCTCTGTAAAAAATACATATTACTGTAATGTTCAATAATAATATGACTTTATGGTCGTGTTTTGGTGTGTATTTTATTCTTTGGAATAGCCTAACCTTGAGTCCGTATGTCTTGATAGTGTTACCAAATGCAATAAATCTCTTTTAAAGCATAGGTGCTCTTAACCAAGGGTCCCTTACTCGATTATAGGGGAAAGCTCGTGAAAAACAACAACGCCAGTAACGATCTCAAACTAGTTTTTTTGGGGGTAGATGCCCATGCATCTTTGTATCCGATTTCATTTGATCAACCTATTTGGGTTGGTCGGGATATAAAGGACGGCTTAGATTTAAGAACCTACCTTAAACGTTCGGATGTCTCTGCATTATCACATCACCAATTCATGATTGGGTATCAGGATAAGGGATGGGCAATATGGCATGATGGAACGAATCCGACATGGCATAATGGTAAGAAACTACGCCGCGAACACTGGGTATGTCTTCGCAATGACGATAAAATTAGTGTGCCCATTTCATCATCTGAAAATAGCGATTTTGTGATTGTGCAAATGCAAGTGATGATAGAAGGCACCAGTCTTGTCACAGCAAGGGTACAAGACTTTCGGTGGTTGTGTCCTGTCAACTATGCTCCATTAAAACAAACCATTGAGAACTTAAAACACCAGCGCGATACTAATCTTGCTGGTGCTTGGGGTATTGGAAAAGACTATGTGATTCAGGCTCTATTGTCTGCTAATATCCAAGAGGACATGGTTACATACCATCAATTGATTTTTTGTGAAATCAACTTACATCGGTTACTCAAG
>JBCCFC010000935.1:0-5625 GCA_039029935.1 Chloroflexota bacterium | reverse complement strand
CTTGATACATACAATTGTCTCTTTGGGAATAAAATCAATCGCGATAATGCCTGTACCTTCGATATGTTTACTTTGACCTACTTCTATTTGTGGTATACGATATGTTTTCACGATTATGCATCTCCATGTAGTAGTGATGAAATTCTCATTTCTTACATGACTCTACTGCAAAAAGTCATTCATCCCAAAAGTCCGACTTCTGCAAGAAATCGGACTTTTTGTAGCAAATTCTTTTACATATTCCGCCGATACTGCCCACCAACCTCAAAGAGTGCATTCGTGATTTGCCCCAATGAGCAGTACTTGACAGCCTCGACCAGTGCTTCAAACGCGTTCCCGTTGCGAATCGCGGCCTGTTGCAATTGCCCCAAAGCATCAGCACCTTTGGCAGCATCCCGTATGATAAACGCCTGTGTGTTGTTGATCTGCCGTTGCTGCTCATCATCGGTAGAACGCACCACTTCATCTGGCACAACCGTCGGTGAACCATCATCCGAAAGGAAGGTGTTGACACCAACGATGGGATAATCACCCGTGTGCTTGAGATGTTCGTAGTACATCGACTCTTCTTGAATCTTGCTGCGTTGATACATGCGCTCCATCGCACCCAGCACACCGCCGCGCTCGGTCAGCCGCTCAAACTCCAACAGGACCGCCTCCTCAACAAGGTCGGTTAACTCCTCGATGATAAAGGACCCCTGTAGCGGATTTTCGTTCTTTGCCAGTCCTAATTCACGGTTGATGATCAACTGAATCGCCATTGCCCGACGCACGGACTCTTCGGTTGGCGTGGTGATGGCCTCGTCATAGGCGTTGGTGTGCAGTGAGTTGCAGTTGTCATAGATGGCCGAGAGAGCCTGCAATGTGGTGCGAATGTCGTTAAAGCCAATCTCCTGCGCATGGAGGCTGCGCCCCGATGTCTGGATATGATACTTGAGCTTTTGCGCCCGTTCACCAGCCCCATACTTGAACTTGAGTGCCTTGGCCCAGATACGGCGGGCTACACGACCCAGTACAGCAGACTCTGGGTCAACGCTGTTGCTAAAGAAGAAGGAAAAGTTGGGCGCAATCTTATTCACATCCATGCCGCGTGAGAGGTAATATTCCAAGAAGGTGAAGCCATTGGCAAGCGTGAAGGCAAGCTGCGAGATGGGGTTGGCCCCGGCTTCAGCCATATGATAGCCGGAGATGGAGACAGAATAAAAGTTGCGCACATTGTTGTCCACAAAGTATTGCTGAATGTCACCCATCAGTCGTAGCGAGAATTCAGTCGAGTAGATACAGGTGTTTTGCGCTTGGTCTTCCTTGAGGATATCGGCCTGCACTGTGCCACGCATCTGCTGCAATGTCTCGGACTTAATTTTCGCATAGACATCAGCGGGCAATACCTCATCGCCTGTCATGCCCAACAACATCAACCCCAACCCATCATTACCCTCTGGCAGTGTACCGTGATAGACGGGCGGATTATCGCCATATTTTTCAGCGCGCTTGGCTTCGACCATATCCTCTAGGCCATGCTCACGGATATACAACTCACACTGCTGGTCGATAGCGACGTTAACAAAAAAGGCAAGAATAGTCGATGCGGGTCCATTGATGGTCATGCTCACCGAGGTCGCGGCATTGCACAGGTTGAAGCCGCTGTAGAGTCGTTTGGCATCATCCAGCGTCGGCACAGAGACGCCTGAGTTGCCAACCTTACCATAAATGTCTGGACGCAGGTCGGGGTCATGGCCGTAGAGCGTGACCGAATCAAAGGCAGTGGAGAGCCGTTTGGCTGGAATGCCATAGGAGACATAGTGGAAACGTTTATTGGTGCGTTCCGGTCCCCCTTCTCCTGCAAACATACGTGTCGGGTCTTCCCCCTCGCGCTTAAAGGGGAACACACCCGCTGTATAGGGGAATTCGCCCGGCACATTCTCCTGTAGACTCCATGTCAAAATGTCGCCCCATGCACTGTATTTGGGCATGCTCACACGGGGAATGCGGTTGTGCGAAAGCGATGTCGTGTAGGTGGGGACGCGAATCTCTCGCCCACGCACATGATAGATATATTCATCGGCTTGATAACGTGCAACCTTCTCTCGCCAACCATCAAGAATTTGCTGATTCTCCGTTGATAGTTTTTCCTGCAAACCATCACGTGCCTCACCTAGCGCATCATTCTCCACAAGCTGCATCGCCCCATCCAACGCATAAAGTTGATTGGCAACCTCTGCCTGCTCCTTCACCCACTGGTCATAGGCGCGGTTGGCATCGGCAATTTCGGCGAGATAGCGCACACGCTTGGGTGGGATAATCTCCACTTTTGACGCCATCGCTAATTTGTCGATGAGCGTGGAATTCAACTCTGTGCCTGTTTTGTCCTGTAGCATGTTGATCAGGGCGACATAAAGGTCGGTTGTGCTTGGGTCATTAAACTGCGAGGCGACTGTGCCATAGACGGGCAGTGCATCCTCCTCAACCGTCCAGAGTTGCCGATTGCGTCGCACCTGCTTTTTGACATCGCGCAGCGCATCGGCAGCACCCCGTTTGTCAAATTTGTTGATGGCAACCATATCGGCAAAGTCGAGCATGTCAATTTTTTCAAGCTGGCTGGGCGCACCAAACTCCGGCGTCATCACATAGAGTGCTACATCGACCCAATCAATAATCTCGGTGTCCGATTGCCCAATGCCTGAACTCTCAAGCAGGATGAGGTCAAAGTTAGCAGACTTGAGCAGGTCCAGCACCTGTGGCACATGCTGCGAGAGCGCACGGTTACTCTGGCGTGTCGCCATCGAGCGCATATACACACGCTCGTTGTAGATGCTGTTCATGCGGATGCGGTCGCCCAGCAATGCACCACCCGTGCGCCGACGGGATGGGTCCACGCTGACAATGGCAATACGCTTGTCGGGGAAATCGTAGAGGAACCGACGCACCAACTCATCGGTCAACGAGGACTTGCCCGCACCACCCGTCCCCGTAATGCCCAACACTGGCGGCGCATTCTCCGGCGCGGTATTCTCCGACACGGGTGGCGTCACATCAACAGCCTTACCTTCCTCAATCGCCGTAATCGCCTGCCCCAATGTCTTGTCATTCCACACACCCTCTTCAACCGCTCCATTCTGAGAATGATGCCCATTCGTACTTGCAACCTGCAACCCGTCACCCTGCAACCCGCGACCTGTCGCCTTTTCCAACAAATCATCAATCATCCCTTGCAGACCCATCTCACGCCCATCGTCGGGTGAATAGATGCGGTCAATGCCATAGTCGTGTAATTCCGCCTGTTCATTGGGCAAAATCGTACCGCCGCCACCACCAAAGAGTTTGATATGCCCACAGTCCAGTTCATGCAATAGATCATGTGCATATTTGAAAAACTCCAGATGACCACCCTGATAGGAAGTGATAGCAATGGCATCGGCGTCCTCTTGAATAGCGGTGGTCACAATATCATTGACCGAGCGATCATGGCCGAGGTGAACGACCTCTGCGCCAGATGATTGTAGGATGCGACGCATGATGTTGATGGCGGCATCATGACCGTCAAAGAGCGACGCAGCGGTTACAACCCGCGTGATTTTCTGTGCTTGCATACGATTTTTCCCCTTCATAAATGAGCTTGTAGGGTTTGATGGTTCAAGCCCCTACGACTGCGTAAGTCCCAATGAAATTAGCGTAACCCAGTAATGTTGTGTGCAATCACCATGCGTTGAATCACGCTGGTGTCTTCATAAATTTTAGCGTCAATAATATCACACGATCCGCAACTGGTCCAGAAGTTACTTACGATTTTGTCCCGTATTTCCAACATCCAACCCTTCCATGAACCTATGCATCTTACCGTTTAGTTACGAGTTTTCAAAATTTAGCCAGCCAACATTCATTTGGCAATTGTCTCTGCCATCCCAATCCCGTTAGCCTCACAAAAACTCTTTGCCTCCTCCGTAAACCCACTCAATGACAAAAACGCAGGCAACACCGTCACACCATACTGCTCTGCATAATCCAACGCATTCGTCTGCAACCCCATCACAGGCTTGGCCCCGGTCTTATCCTGGCGGTCACGCACCTCAACCATAAGTACGCGGCCATCATCTGCTTTGGCAATGATGTCGATTTCTTCTCCATCACCATTCAACATCCTGTGTGAGATGCGCTCCATGACACTGACCAGTGTAAGTGGCTGCGTATTGGTGACGCCTGTAAAGTAATCGGATAGCTGTATCGGTTGTCCCGTCTGCTGTTTGCTGCGAAAGGCAAAGGCCATCTCCATCTCCGCCAGTCGTCCTTTGAAGTCACTGGCAAGTCCACGCCATTTGCGTGTTTCTGCGCGTTCCGCTTTGAGTTGTGCCTCAAACTCACTGATAAAATCAGGACGGACACCCTCAATCTCTTCCTCAAAGTGATTGCGTAAAATGAGGTTGAGTGTCCCATCCTCCAAGCCACGAAAGCGAAAGGCCGATCTCCCTTGGCGAATCACATCCGATGCCATCAATACCTCAAGACGCTCATAAATCTCTTCTTCGCTTAACTTCAGATTCAGCTCAGTTTTGAGATCGCTGGGGCGATAATCTTGCTCGCTGTTCTTATTCAAAAACAACATCAGTTTTTTCGTCGTGATGCCATTGGTGCGCGCAAAGGTCCGCCGCAGATATTCATTCCATGTCTTGGACATTTCAGATTCAAAGTTGCTCAGTTCATAGTTGACGGCTTTGATAACCCCATCTTTCTTGGTTAAATCTTTGTCCTCAAACTCGCTTGAAATGACACAGGAAATCAAGAAGGGGTCCGCCATGCAGAGTTCATTAATTTGGGGTGCGGTTTTGTCGTTGATAGGCTCGCCATATGCTTGTGCATAACGATGGACAGCCTCTAGTCCATGTTTGGGTTCGAGAGAGGGTTTCATGCGAAAGATGGAGAGCCGACCAGCCTCCAGATACTCTGCCATGATGTCCAAGAGAATTCCTGGATATGAGCCTGTGACAAGCATGGGTGCTACCTTAGATTCGGAGAGCGAGTGAAAGCCTCCGGGCATACTCTCATCTGGTTCCCCTGTCAAGGCTTGATTTCGGTAGACAAAATTGGCAATGTTTTGAAATTCATCTAAAATGACAAGGAAACGATATTGACGACCATTGTTAATTGTTTTGTCACGTGCATTGAGACTTGCGTGGCGATGTGGTGCTTCACTGGCGGTGGCCCACACAGAATCATAATATTCTTTTTTTTCATGGATCCAAATCGATTCTACATCATGGACAAGATAACGATTCCCCGTTTTTTTTCCATAAGCATGGATATCTTCTAACGTAAGCCAGTCTTGTACCAACGCCTTATCACGCTCCAAGAAAGAGATATATTGGGAAGCAAAGGCACGATAGTAATTAACCGCAAAGTTGGGAAACCAGACTTTTTGATCTTTGATATCAAGATAAAAGGGAATGACCGTGCCATTCTGGCTCCATACTTGATTAAAGAGTCGTTGTACAAATGAAGTCTTGCCACTCTTGCGACGTGCCAAAATCACACGAGATTTAGCAAGCCGGTCTGGAATTCGGCTCACCCATTTATTAAAGCTGGCAAATTCTTTTTTACGGCCAACCAGTAGCTCTGGTTTACCAATTTTTT
>JBCCFC010000934.1:0-5640 GCA_039029935.1 Chloroflexota bacterium | reverse complement strand
AACCTGTTATTTTATACTTTCCTATACAAAAATTTACGTGGTATGGGCATCCTCACCTAGTTCATGCTCGCATAGAGACTTTTTAGCGCATATCGTGAAAATGTAGGGTTACGGATTTTGGGATCGCAACCCTATATCCTCACCGTACTGTCAACGTCTCTACTGCCTCAACATCCACAAACTCCGCAAACACCCAGCCAATCTCCCCGCGCCCCTCTTGCCCCTCTGCGCTCTCTGCGTCCTCCGCGGTTAAACCAGCCAAGCGCACCTGAAACCACAGCCCATCTGCCGATTGACCAATCACAGTGACGGTAGGTGTGTTGGCGGCACGGAGAATGGTGATGACGTCACTCTCGGTGGTGGGTTCGGTACGGACACGTAGCCCCGCAGTCACGTTGATAGTCCCCGTCAATTCAACAGGCGGTGCAGGCGTGGGCGTATCGGTGGGGGCTGGTGTGCTGGTAGGCACGGGTATACTGGTGGGGATAAGGATCAATTCGATGGTGGGCGTGGACGTTGGCGGAGATGTGGGTGTTGTGGTTGGTGATGATGTGGCAGTAGCCGTTGGTGATGATGTGGCAGTGGCCGTTGGTGATGATGTGGCAGTAGCCGTTGGTGATGATGTGGCAGTGGCCGTTGGTGATGATGTGGCAGTGGCCGTGGATGTGATGTTAGGCTGAGGGGTTGCTGTCGGGGATGGGGTTGCTGTCGGGGATGGTGGTATTGTCGGGGATGGCGTTGCGGAGCCGATACCGCCGACGACGGCACGGGCAATAGAGATATCGATCTCACGGTCGGATGGCTCACGCGTGGCGCGGGTGAAGCGATTGGGCTTGACCTTTTCAGTAGGCTGGGGTGACAGTTCAGGGTTGACCGTTCCATTTATAGCTGTGCCGTTGGCAGCATTATTCCCATAAGCAAAGCTGTCGTTCAAAATCATGACCTGTTCATCGCGAATCTGGAAGGTTGCCTGCCCTGTCCCAGAACCAGAACGGACATCGGCGGTGTAGATGCCTTCATCCAATACATTGAGACGCAGCGCAATCTGTGCATAGCCATTATGCGCCTCACCAACAGCGGTTTGGGTTGACCCCACCTCATTGACCACCATCACCTCAACCTTGGTGGCGTTGGGGACAAATTGCCCCAGTGTACCGACCAGCGGACCCGCACGCACAATGACATGGCCGTCGTTGACATCGACATTGACACCGACAGGAAACTCACCCACCGCAGGCCCCTCCGTAAACTGGATGGTCAGCGGTTCACTCTCGATGCCATAAATGCTAGCCCAGACATAGGCTTCCCCAGGCTCATCCAACACTTGAATCGGCACATTGGCCGAGCCTTGAATGGTGTAGGCGGGGATGACGCGGCGTAGATGTTCACCATTTTTTTGCCCTGTGCTTGGAACAGTCTCCATCACAAATGTTATCAGTGTGCCATCGGGCATGAGATTGCCATATTGGTCGGTGATAGGCCCAGAACTGACCCACATCAACTGACGACCATCGGCGGGCAAGGTTAGCGGGTCGTTGCTCAAGTCAAAGCCCGTCGGCCAGCCCGCAACGGCCAGAATGTTTTTCTCCGGACCCGAGGCATTGCCCGACTGTGTGGCGATGCGGGTGCGACCTGATTTGGTACGTGGATAGATACGGCTCCATGCAATAAGATTGTTAGTTGTGTTGGTGATGACTTCGGTGACGCCATCGGGATGGAGAAGCCGCGTGTTGACCACTGTACCCGGTTCGACGGGGTTCTGATGCTTATCAAAGGGCATGGTCACGACCATCGACCAGTGTTCGCCATCGGCAATGACGGCTGATGTGCCACCCAGCGGTGTGATGGGGTCCACAACAGGGCCGGGTAGGATGGTGACCTCTGCTTGGCTTTCGGTGTCACCGACGCGGGCGATGAGCGTGATACGTCCTGTACTACGCAGGTCTGTGCGTGGAATGGTAAAACGTGCAATTTCATCCTCAATGGTGGCTTGATAGAGATGTGAGCCGTAGCTGCCCACAATGACAAGGCTGACAGGGACATCATCCTCAACCTCAGCAGGGCCGATGGTGACGCGTAGTTCTTCGCCCGCGTAGGTGACATCAGGGACTTGGATGGGGACCTCGCCATAGAGAACAACATCCGAGAGCGCAGAAATTTGGTCGAGTTCGGAATTGTCAAAGCAAGCGGTGAGGGTGATGGTGAGGGCAAGCGTAATGATGTAGCGGAGCATGTCCGGTTGATAACCGGACCTACGGTTGCGACCACGATATAAGGCGAACCCGTAGGTCATCGCTGTTAGCGTGACAATCTGTGTGAGCGTCCAATGCACGGGCAAGGATGCCCATGATACTAAATTCACTGCACAATCCCCACAAAATAATGAACGCTAACACGATACGAATGATAACCCAGCCCAGCGGGTGCGGGGATACGCTCAACCCACTCATCCTCGCTGCTCACGTCGGCGGTAAGAAGATTGTCGTAGAGATCGCCCTTGCTGAGAAAAACGCCCACCTCTTCACCATGTGTGACAGGCACTTCAAAGTCGAGGGTGTAGTGGGGGCGGACGGCACGCTCGATGTAGGCGTGATCCACCCAGACAACTTGGTTGTTTTCATCGTAAAAGGTGATCAGGATGTGGGGAACAGTGGCCTCTTGGATGCCTGTATTGAAGAGTTGGCCTTGCAGATAGAAGTCCCCACCACGCTCAATCATGGTCAAATTTTGGGTGGTGACATCACGGTAGAGGTCGCGCGTGGTGATGGTAGACTCGGCAAAAACATCAAAGGCAGCAATGGGTTTGCGCAGATCGATGGGGGTGAATGCATCCGGCCGGAAATCACCGACATCGTTGAGGTCCTCAAGCTTGGCCCCAGCCACCCCCTCAAACTCAACACGGAAGGGCGTGACCTCTTTGGGTAGGAGCTTGTGCATCATGATCTGTTGCGCATTATACCAACTCAGTTCTTCGTTCTCATCATCATAGAGATAGGCTTTGACGGTCACATCAGCGGGGCCGACATCAGCGTTAAAGATTTCACCGACAACGCTATAGCGCGTACACTCATCACGCAGCTCTTCCAATGCACCGTGATTGCTGGTTTCGCTAAAACATTCAGGCAACTCGCGCTGAACCAGTTGCGCCGATAAAATCTGGAGATAGGGCTGCGCCAAAATATCACCAAATGCCTTGGCCTCGGGGCTATTCTCGCCACCCGTTTGCAGCAACCAATCCACCGTTGGGCGGCGGAAAAAGCCCTCGGCTGGCTCAAAAACTTCGGGTTCAAGGGGAACGATATACCAGAAGATACCACGCCGCACAAGCTCTAGGATTTCGGTGGTGTCATACTCAGCAAGGGCTGTGACCCAATGTAGATTGGCCTGCACCTGCATGTAAGCGTCCTCTTGCTGTAGCACCTCCACTGTCACCGCATCAAGCTTGCCATAGGAGGCGATAATGCCGTTGACCACCGACAGGTTGAGTATGTATTCATCATAGGCGGGACGAGTTTCGGGGTCAAACCGTTCATAGGCTTCGACAAAACGACGAAAATCAAGATCATCATAGTAGGACTGCACAATCACAATCGGGTCGCGGAAATAGTTGAGGACCATGCGTGTGCCCAATCCAAGGAACCCTGCAATCATCAAAACTAATAACGTGGTGCGCACAACTTTGCCCGACGGCGCGGCCGGTTTGGGGCGTGGGATGCGGGCAAGCACATCCATCCACACCTGCCAGCGTACCAAGCGCGAATCGTCGTTTTCTGGTAATTGCAACCATTTTAACAGACGCGCATCGACCGCATTCCACAGCCGCTCACTCCACACCAACACAGGAATTTTGACAAAGAGCGAGCGTCCTCCTTGGGCAAACCGTCGCACCCCCAAATAGTCCATCAGCAACACAAAGTAGCGCACCCAGAACGACGAAAACATCGCCATCATCGCCATCACCAAAGAGCTTATGGGCAGGATGCCCCACATCATGCGTTGATAGGTGGGAATCTCTTTGCGCGGCAAGACCTCTGGGAGTTGTGGAATCCCTTCACGTTCCCAGACCATGATGCCATTTTCAAGCCGTTGCACCCTATGCCAGCCCGAAAAATAGAGCAATGGATCATAGAATTGGTCATTGGAAAAGATGTATTTGAGGTTGTACTTATCGGGTACAGCCAAGAATTGTTGAAGCGAGCCTATGCCAGCAATGCCTCTAAATTTAGCCCCTTCCAATCGTTCAATCGAGGTCGTGGTCAGTTCGGGCAAACGACGCGCTGAATGATAGTTGCCATCCACCGAAGTGGCGGTTGTGTTGGTCGAGAGCCACGCCACTTGGTCGCCAAAGCCCAGCGTCAGGTAACGCCACCGCCAATGCTCATCTTTGTCGAGAAAGCTGGTGATGGGCTGCACGTTGATAAAGTCGGGCTGAAATTTGCGAAAGTGGGTGAGGTTGGCGGTGAAGACACAGAAGGCAAGATAGGCCACCAGCAAGAGGGCAATACTGGCGCGCCAAGTGACATCGCCAAATTGTTGACGCATGTATTTGGCAAGATTGCGCTCGCGTAGACTGACGATAAACTCGCCAAGCAAGGGGATAACCGTAATCGTCGCCCAAAAGGTAAAACGGTCAAGCGTCAAAATGTTAAAGGCATTGCTCCCCAGCAACATCTCCGGGATTGGCGTCGTACCACCTGTCCCCAAGACAAAGAGTAGCCCCAGCGAGAGTGCCATCGGCCACGCTTTGGTTGTTAACCCCTTGAAGAAGGCATAGGGCAAGGCTATCAGCGTGACACCATAGGGAACGATCCAGAAGACCAATCCAGCGGGGATATTCTCGATAAAGGAGTCGCGCGAGGCATGTGGAATCGGCACTTGGGCGATGGGGTCGGTGATGCTGAGAACCCAGTAGGGGAAGACGACGATGACGAGCAGGATGATCATGCCCACGCCATAGACACCACAGCGGACGAGTGCGGGCATCACCCTGCGTAGACGCCGCGCCAACAGGGGACGGATGTTTTCACGTGTCACCTTCCCCGGATGCTGTGGTGGTTCATCAGGCAAGGGA
Source organism: Chloroflexota bacterium (assembly GCA_039029935.1). GTDB lineage: Bacteria > Chloroflexota > Anaerolineae > Caldilineales > Caldilineaceae. The sequence continues at coordinate 569 of JBCCFC010000934.1, read as the reverse complement.
CGCCTGAACTGCTCGACGATGGCGAGGACCATGACGGGTGCGACAAAAAAGACTGAGCCAAAGAGCGTGGTGACATGATGCCCCGCTGTGGTAGCGGCGATAAATATCCACGCCACAATCAGCGTTTTGCGGTCGCCCGTGTCAAACCAACGGTGGGCATAGGCCAACGCATTCAATAAAAATCCCAATGAAAAGGTCGTGGGAAGTTGCCCAAAGACATGGATGGTTTCGTTGATGCTGGAGGAAAAGACAATCAGCAGCGGTGCATAGGTGGCCGCTTCTGGGCTGACCCAGATGCGCGCAAAGCGGTAGATGCCGATGATCACCATCATGATGGCAAAGAGTTGAATCACCGCAAAGGCGTTCATATACCCCGTTTATGGGGTATATGAGAAAAGAACTCGTTGGTAAACATTAGCATGCCTACAATTTCAGGAATCAGGTGCGAGTCGTTTTCCGAAACTTCAGAAATGCGCCGTTTATTAATTCATTGAAAAAACGCGGGTTAAGCATTTCCAACAGTGCCTTATTCTTCATTTGCGATTATTCAAAAATACACAAAAGCTGTT
>JBCCFC010000933.1:0-5648 GCA_039029935.1 Chloroflexota bacterium | reverse complement strand
GCGGTTGGGAATCTTTAGTAATGGATCACCCTCAACGTTTCCAGCAACTGTCAAAAAGCCCATATAGTAGAGCAAGGAGATGAAATTCGTGCGTTCCAATAACGCCTCAACAGGAAAACTACCATTAATTGTCGAGATGGTTTCTCCAGCTTGGATAATCTTCTTGAGTTCGCTGAAGTTTCCATTCAGTTTGTGCTCTTCTACTGGCTTAGGCTCTTCTTTGGCAGGATTTTTCGCAGCTTCATTCACTTTAGCAGGGTCCCTTGCAAATTCAGCACCTTCGGCTCGCAGTCGTTCCTGCAATTGTCGATCTACAGTCATGAGATGACGCAACTTAGAATAGTCTGTGCGAATATTCGGGTCTATCAGCTCATCTGGCAACTGTCCCTTTTGCGAGGCTCTCAGGAGAAAATGAAAGACCATGTCCGAATTGAACATTGACGTTCGGGCATCAACCCCAAAATAATAGTTGTTGTACCATCGCTTCATAAACGCCATTGTCTCGTCAATGGTCAAGGGCAGCATGTTGTGGTCGTGATAGTAGTGTAGCATAGGAATCACTTCATTTTCGGTCAGCCCCACCATTTCATTAAAGTTTCTCTCCTGACTGATATCGTGGCCGATGTTGAAGCCGCTGGTGACATCATCCATTGTGACAGGGGAAACGCCTGTGATAAAAAGGCGTGTCAATCCAGAAATCTGCCCACCTGTTAGCCCTTTAAGTAAATTGAAAAAGTGCCGAAAAAAGCCTGCACCGTGTGTCAGTTTATGATAGGAAAGAACACCTTGATTGGCGAGAATGGTGTTGGTAAAGTTGTCATATTCGTCAATAAAGAGGTATGTCTTTAATTGATGACGCGTGGCATGATAGAAAATACGCTGTAATCGTCCCTGAATCGAGTTGCTTTCTTTGATGTAGGCGACATCCTCTGCGCTATAAAATCGCTCATATCGGGTAAGGAAATCGTTGATTTCATTGTTGACCGTTTCGGTAAATGATTCGCGCACTTCGGAGAGTTCAGGGCTGACCATTGAAAAGTTAAAACACATGGTCAGATAGCTGGTGCGATGCGGTGTTGGGTTTTGGCCGATATAGGTGTCGCCAAAAAGCTGTTCAAACCGTTCTTGGTTATTGACATCATAATAGTGGTACAACATCGAGAGTAGCAATGATTTCCCGATACGGCGTGGGCGCAGTAAAAAGAGGTAAAGTGGAGATACCTCAATCAGTCGGATATAGGGTGTTTTGTCTACATAGTATCCATCTTCTTCTAATAAGCGCCGATAGTCTGATATCCCATAGGGGATGCGTTTGACATCGACAGGAATATAATCCGAGAAAATGGGTAGGCTTAGGTCTAGTTGCATAGTCACTCCTCATAACAATCAGCAAAATTCAACGAAGCATTATTATACAACAAACGAGAACCAAATCAAGAACAAATTCTCTATTGTTCATAGATTGACGTAAGCTTAGGCGACCAGTATACTATGTAGTGTTGCCCATAAATTGTACCGCATAATCAGTAGAGGAAGTATATATGTTCAAATGGCTACAAAATACATTTTCGTCACCAGAAGCAGAAGAGGATAGGCTTCGTGAACGCGCTGAGCAAAGAAAACAGGTACGGCGGAGTGCGAATGCAGTTGACTATCCAGCGAATCCTCCTGGCGACACTGACTCCTCTGAGATTAAAGTGGTAAATATTGAAGATGTAATCGGAGGCGTTCGAGAGCGAGAGCGGAGTCAGTTGGTTGCGCAAATGCAAAAAGAGTTTGATTATCCCGTGTTTGAGGGGGAAATTAAGCATGGCTACACACGGCAATTTGTGGGGCGTTCGGACCTATGCCCTCAATGCCAATCACCGACAGAACGACTACACACCCATACGCTCTATGCAACCAAGCAGGGTACACGGGCGATGTTTGCACCTGCACATTTCTGTGTCGCCTGTCCGACTGTGGTGATTGATGAGGAGATGATACGAGATAACGTTCGAGGAGGGTTTAAATATAGAGCCATCTTGGGGATCAGCCCTCATGGTGATGAGCCTCAGCTCTTTTCCACTTGGAATGGGAAGGAATCGATCTATGTGTTTGACGAAAACGGCAATCCCGAAGGAATCAGTGCAGCCGGAGAGATTGATGTCATGGAATTTGCTCGTTCAAAGCCACAGGGGAAATCTAAGCAGGAGAAAAATGTACAGAAGGCCAAGCGTAAGCAACGCAAGAAAAATCGTAAGCGGTAGACCGAATTATCTGCACTACCTGCACTACCTGCACTACCTGCTCAAGGGGGAATAACTATGTTCAAGTTGATGCAAAGATTCTTCTCCCCCGATTCAAAAGAAGCCAAGCTCATGGCATTGATGGAGCAGGCAAAAAAGAACGCAGACGAAACGGGTGATACAAATCTGACTGAAGAGCAGTTTGCTGAGATGTGGGATCTGCTTGATGATGATATGAAAAATCAGTTGATTGCCAAGTTTGAAGACGGGTCGCTTGAAGAAGGTACGTTCAAAGATGAGATGGCCTCTCCCCCCGTATTTGAGGGGGACATCAAGCATGGCTACTCCTATGCATTTGTGGGCGATGCCGATGTTTGCCCTCGCTGTCAAGCCACTACAGAAGACAAGTACGCCTATATCCTCTACTCGACGACAGGCAACCCACGTATGATGCTTGCACCTGCGGGGCGCTTCTGCCCATCATGTCCAACGGTCATTATTGATGAGGAATGGATCAGCGAAAATAGTCAGGGGGATGTTACGTTTAGGGCAACGTTGGCAATTAATCGCGATGGTGAAGATGACAATATGTTTTTTGAAACATGGAATGGTGAGCCTGCGATGTATGCTGTGGATGAAAATGAGAATCCACATAGCATTGTTTCGGCCAATGCGCTTGACCAAGATTCATTAGAGCAGACTGAGGGCAGACGCTCATCTGTCGCAAGACCCAAGCGGGATCGGAAAGCGCAAAAGGCTAAACGCAAACAGCGCAAAAAAAACCGTAAATAGAAAAGGCCATAGGGAATTTGGGATGGAATTCTCTATGGCCATATCAGTGTTAAATGGGCTATACCATTTTTCGCTAAAAATCAACCAGTGTTATATTGCCATGCCCTGTTGCTGTCAAAAATTTGCGTAAATCATCCAGTTCAATCAGCAACGTCGCCGTGTTGGCCATCGGGTGGCTACAGATGCGTGGTGATTCCCACACGGTGCGATCAAAGGCCACTTCCACGGCCCCGACATCTCTATCATGAAAAAGAGCCAACGGGCTGACTGAGCCAGGCTCAATGCCCAGATATTTCATTAATCGCTCTTTGGAAGCAAAGCTTACATTGGAAACAGCCAATTTCTGTGCCAACTCTTTGAGATTCACAGTGGCGTGAGCCTCGGCCACAACAAGGAAATGACGTTTTCCCTTTTTGTCACGCAGAAACAGATTTTTGGTATGAATGCCATCCATATCAGGCACAAGGGCATCGGCCTCTTCAACTGTGTAGACCGCAGGATGATCATAACGCGTATAGGCCACATCATGCTCATCCAAAAATTGATAAATATCCATAATTTGCTTCAACCTTTCAACCCTTCAATCCTTCAGCCTTTCAACTCTTCAACATGAACAGCATCCCCAACATGCACCGTACCTGCGTCCAAATGCAACAAATTATGCCCAAACATGACACCACGATTTGTTGTGCTGGGCTGCGTCAAATTACGATAGGTCGCCAAGGTCGTCAGCGGTTCCTTACCCTGGACACCCTTCTCTTGATCAATCGTTGTCACGACACAGCGCGCACACCACTTGACCCCAGCAAAAGGGACATCGCCAATCCGGAGGGTATGCCACGTGTCCTCAACATGGGGATAATACACAGCCGCATCATCGGTGTCGTCGGCCACCACGACAATATTGGGGCGGAAACGATTCATCGGTAGCGGTGTACCAAGTCGGCTGTTCAAATGTTCAAGCGATGCTTCGGTAATCACCAAATAGGGATAGGCATCGGCGTAGCTGACCTGATCCGTATCGCTATGGGCATAATCTGGGTCTACTTTACGCGCAAATTCATCGGCCATCCCTACTAGACGACAACTTGTGCCCAGATAGGCACTGAGCCAATGCGCAATGTCATCCCCTTGATCAACGGCCAAACAGCGGTCGCGCCAGATGACAACGGAGCGTGTGGCATGATTGTCGCTAGGCATCGTCTGAATATCAATGGTGAGCGGTGCAACAGAGCCCTTTAATGGGGGCTCGGCAGAGGGTACCGAAACGGTCAGTTGTGTGTCATTAACCGTAGGCTGAATCAAGGCCATCTTGGGGTACTCACGCTGTGTAAAAAAGACACCTTCCTCATCGACAATAAGAAACTGGCGGTCATGTTGAAAGCCACCGCGGTCAACCGTCGCTGCTGGGACAGAAATGCCCGCGCAGGATTTGATGGGATAAATGTAGAGTGCAGATACATGCATAATACTGGTTGTTCCTTTTCAATTTATTCTTCTTTGCGATTTTGTTGCTTTGCAATCTCAAAGATAACCGCCGCCGCATCCAAATCACCCTCGACGGCCTGACGCTCAATCACATCATAAATCTGTTTGAGCGTTTCGTCACTGACAGTGGGTGCAATATTGCGTTCTAGCAAAATCTGCGCCAATTTATGGCGCGGTTCATGGAGATAGAAGTTGTTGCCACTGTTCCCCAGCCCATTGGCGATATTCGTTGCACCAGCGCGTGTGCGGAAAGCCAGCGCAATCGCCGTCAAAAAAGTTAGTGGCAACATGAGAAACACGACCAGATTGGTTAGGATTGTTATGATTCTATTCACCCTGAAAACCCTCCTCTATCAACAACGATGAAAATCATTTCAAGATACGCAGAAGATACTCTATATGAAGCCAAGCACTTTGGCAAAATTCAAACGGGCAAAGGGCGGTATCGCAAGTTGGCTACCTGTGTCACAGATAATCAATCTGTGTTACTGATTTCCACTTTCCTATCCAATCAACACGAAAGTCACAGCAGGACGACTCGGTACACTCTCTTGCAAACATTAATAATTCAATAATTCAACAATTCAACAATTCAACAATTCATCATTAGTCTTCACTTTGGGTACCTTCACTTTTTCAATCAAGACAAATAACTGAATAACTCAAGACAAATGCCTTAGCAGTTCCTGCATATCCTTGTGTCTTATTGAGTGAGGGGAAGCAAGTTTAAGGTGTCGTATTGATATGGTTTCAATATAGTTTCAAAGCAGTAGGCAAAACGTCAACTTCCTATCAATCGGCAAAACGCGGAGTCAGCATAACGTCTGAAAGCGAACTGGTCAACAGCCCATCAAATTGGCTAAAAGTATTGCCACATCGCATTTGATTAAGCAAACAGTAAACAAAGATGGAACGTCCGACACGTAAGTTCGTTGTAAGATATGGTTGATAAAATATAGAAATTTCAGCGTAGAATAACGGTCTGTAAAGCCGTATTCGGTGCTACAGTTTTTGAGATTTCTATCAACTATCATGACGCAAGCATTACCTAATCCTTAAGCTAATCATGTCCAGACAAGATCAGATTGTCTTAATTTTAAGAAAGAGTTAAACAGAACAGTATAGCATCATAGACGAACT
>JBCCFC010000932.1:0-5654 GCA_039029935.1 Chloroflexota bacterium | reverse complement strand
GCTTGACATCACCAACACAGGCATTGCCAACTTGAGCGACCTTGTGCTGATTGATGTGCTGCCCCACCTTGCCGATGAGAACGAAGCCCAGACCAGTTTTAGTGGAACTCCGGCCAGCAGTGGTGATTTGGGGGATGGCCGTACACCCGAATCCAACTTTAGCGGCACGACGACTTTACTGAATGCAACGGGTGCGGTGACGCTGACCTACACCAATGCCGACCCTGCGACCGTCAGCCGTGACCCCGACAATACGGTCGCAAGCTGGACCGCCTCTGTTGGACAGGCAACTGCTGTCCGCGCTGCCTTTACGTCAACTCCACCCAGCGGCAACCATCAAGTGGTGTTGACCATTGACACCGATGCCAATGTGCAAAATGATCTCTACAGCAACACCTTTGGTGGGCGCACAGCGGACATCCTTCTGCCTGTACGCTCCAACGATGTCAGCGTCATGCCCTTGAGTTTTGTCCAAATCGGCGACCTCGTGTGGATTGAGGATGACAACGATGGTGACGCCACCACAGGCATTACCACAACGGTTGCGAGTGCAACGGTCACGGCAACGGCCAGCGATGGCGCAATCTATACCGATGTCACCGACAGCAATGGCAACTATAGCATCACCGTGCCAGCCAATGTGGTCTATACAGTGACTGTTGCCACACCTGCTGGAACCACACCAGCGGGGACACTCATCACCAGCGACAACGATCCAAACACACAGAACAATCTGAGTCATGATGGCAGCGGCACGGTTGTGACTGTGGGTACAGAGGATAACATGACCATCGACTTTGGCTTCTATCAGCCACCAGCGACCACTAGTGTCGCTGTTGAAAAAATTCGTAACACACCGGACCCAGTGTTGCCCGGACAAACGGTCACGTTCACGATTCGTATCACGAACACGGGCACAAGTACGATCACCACTTTGCCATTGACCGACACCTACAGCACAGCCTATCTGACCTATGTTGATATACGCACGACACCGGAATCAGACAGCAATGCCAATAGCGGTCAAATCGTGTGGAGCGACCTGACGCAGGCTGCGCCCAACGGTTTTGGGCAGGACTTTGGCCCAAGCGATGTGTGGGATGTGATGATTGAGTTTGCGGCAAGATTGGACACGACCTCGTTGCCCAACGGCTGGACGGTCAACACCGCGCAGGTCTTCACACATACTGTCACCGACACTGTGCGCATCTATGCGCCGACCAATGTAGTGTTGAGTAGTCGAGATGTCACCATGACGGACGAAGGCGTCAATATCTTATGGTCCACGGCGGATGAAACCGAGCTAATCGGCTTCCATATCATGACCATTGACGAGCAAAGCGGTGAGTATATCCAGTTGACCAGTGATACTGAAATGATTCTGGCGCAACAGGCTGGACTCTCTACGGGTGCAGACTATGCCTACATGGTCGAGGCAGAGATGGATGCTGAGACACACTATGTGCTAGCCTTGGTCATGGCCGATGGCACACGGCAGTTCACGGATATGGGGACACCTGTACAGGATGTTTGGTCGATTTACTTACCAGTGTTGCGGAAGTAGTGGATAGTTGAAAGCATAACATAGGCACCCAGAGGGTTCCTGAATCCCATGCTGATAGGTGAAGCTTGCTAAAGCAGGCGAACACATCAGTGTGCTTTAGCATACTTTACCTATCAGACGCCGAATTCATTCGGTGGACTTCTATTCCTGATAAAACCCTGTCAAATTGCCCCGATGACACGTTCGATGACATTTCTGATGACACCTCTGATGACACCCCTTATGTATGATAGGGATAGCCATTATTGAGAGCCATTCACAGAGAGATATCACTATCTGTTTCCCATACCAACTTAAAAAATTTTAGCCTATAATCTACAACAAATGTTGCAGACCAACTTGTAAGGAAATCGAGTATGCAAGATAAACACACTTTATCGACAATAAAAAGGCGGGGGAGCACACTAGCCGCCATCGTTTTTTTGATGCTGTGGATGCCCGTGATGTGGCCGTCCAGTGCCCCATCCGCAAGCGTGGCTCATGCCACCCAGCCCAACAGTATCTCTGCCCCAACTACATCGGTTGTGATCAACTATGATGTGACAGCGGATTGCACGAAGGTCTCGCTGACATGGGAAACCAATGATGAAACGGCACTTGCTGGTTTCCATGTGCTGCGTCAGGGGTCAGACGATGCAGAACCTGTGCAAATCACCAGCGATGCCGAAATTATCATGGCACAAAATTCTGGCTCGCCCAACGGCGCAAGCTACAGCTATGAGGATACAACAGTCGGTGCAGATGACGCCTATCGCTACTTCCTCCAGCTTGTCCTCACGGATGGTTCGCTACTTCAGTTGGAAATCGGACAGGTGACGCCTGTGCCAGCCATGATCAGCGGTGAGGTCTTTGATGACCGTGATGACGATGGCATTCAGGATGGCGTTGATACGGGTGTTGCCGATATCACGGTCAACTTGCTTGATTCAGACGACAATATCGTCGATACCGTGCAGACTAATGCCATCGGTGCGTACATGTTTACCGAGGTTGCGCCAGACTCATACACGGTGCAGTTCGTCCGTCCAGATGGAAAGGTGTTCAGCCCACAGGACCAAGGCAATGATAATACGGTCGACAGCGATGTTGGCGATACAGGTGTGACAGACCCCGTTGTTGTCGATTACTGCGAGAAGGCCGAAGATGTCGATGCGGGTCTTGTTGATGATGTCAACCCATCGTTCACCTTTGAGAAATTCATCGAAGACCAAGAGGCAGACACCTTGGGTGAGGCGGTACAGGCAGCGGTCAACGACAACTTGGCCTTTGAGTATGAGGTCGAAAACACAGGCGATGTGCAGATTGAATGGACCACGCTGAACGATGATGTCTTTGGCAATTTGACCAGCACCTGTAACCTGCCCACCATCATCCCTGTCGGTGGCAGCGCATCGTGTACCATTACACGCCCTGCTGAGGATGCACTAACAGGTAAACGCAATATCGGCATAGTCAATATCCGCAACGTCGGTACAGCCGATGACCCAGCTTGGTACATCACCGACCCAGAGAACGCCAGCATCACGGGTACAGTCTTCAACGATGTCCTACAAGACGGCATCCAAGACCCAACTGACCCCGGTATTTCTGGTATTCAGGTTAACTTGGTCGATGCGCTGGGCAACATCGTCGCCTCCACTGTCACTAGTCCAGATGACCCCAATACACCAGAAGACGAGACAGGGGACTACCAGTTTGTCGGCGTCACACCGGATACGCCGTATCGCGTCGAGTTTGTTGTGCCTAGCCCAGAGAGCTACATCACGCTCAAGGACATTGGCAATGACGACACAATCGACAGCGATGCCAACCCCACCAGCGGTCGCACCGACATTATCACAGTTGAACCAGGCGAGGTAAGCGAAAACAATGATGCCGGACTCTATGATTTCTTGCAAAGTAAACCAGCTACATTGGGTGACAAAGTGTGGGAAGATTTGGATGGTGATGGTGTGCAGGATGCGGGAGAGCCAGGTGTACCAAACGTAACTGTACAACTCTTGACACCAAGTGGCACAGTCCTTGAAACAGCCACAACGGATGCTGATGGCATGTATCTTTTTGATGGCTTGGTTCCAGATGACTATAAAGTGCGCTTTGTGTTGCCGAGTGACTACGACGAGTTTACAGACCAAGATGCGGGCATTGATGAGACGGCTGACAGCGATGCCGACCCAACTGACGGTGAGACGGACATCATTACGCTTGGCTTATCCGAGGTCAATCTGGATGTTGATGCAGGTATTGTCAAGTTGGTCAGTCTTGGCAACTTTGTCTGGGAAGACCTCAATGCGGATGGCATTCAAGATGCAGGCGAGCCGGGCATTGGCGATGTGGATGTCGAACTCTTTGAGGTGGGCAACACCACGCCACTGGGCTCAACCACAACCGACAGCAACGGTCTATATGAATTCACAGACCTCCAGCCGGGCGAATACTATGTCGTCTTTGAGAAACCAACAGGCTTTGAATTCACCGACCGCGACGAAGGCGGTGATGATACCGTTGACAGCGATGCCAATCCGAATTCAGGACCAGATATTGGCGCAACTGCACCAGTGGTCGTGCCATCAGGCACAAATAATGACACGCTCGATGCGGGCGTTGTGCGTCCCGGCTCAATTGGCGATACAGTGTTCGCCGATGAGAATAATGATGGTATTCAAGATCCCGGTGAAGAGGGTGTACCAAATGTCGTGGTCAACTTGCTGGATGAGAATGGCAACGAAATTGCGACAACGACAACCGATGCCAACGGCAACTATGAGTTCCCTGTACTACCGGGCACATACATCATTGAATTTGAAGAGCCAAATGGCTTTGAACTGAGTCCACAGGACCAAGGCGGCAACGATGCAACGGACAGTGACCCAGACCCAAACACAGGTCAAACAGCCCCAATCACGGTCGAGTCGGGCGAAGACATTGACACGGTAGATGCTGGCTTAGGCGGGCTTGGTTCGATTGGTGACACGGTTTGGAGTGATACCAATGGTGATGGCATCCAAGACCCCAATGAGCCGGGCATTGACGATGTGACGGTTAAACTCTTGGATGGCGATGGCAACGAGTTGGAAACGACCATGACAGACAACGGTGGTCAGTACCTCTTTGACAACCTGCCAGCGGGTAACTACCAAGTCGCGGTTGAAGTCCCAGCCGACTTCATTGTCAGCCCAAAGGATGAAGGCAGTGATGATAACGTTGATAGTGATATCAACCCATCCGGCGAAACCGATGTTTTCCCACTGGCAACTGGTGAAGACAAGGGTGATGTCGATGCAGGGCTGACACCAGAATCACGTGGCATCCGTGTCGAGAAATCCACCAATGGCGAAGATGCCGACACAGCACCGGGACCAGCCATCCGTGTCGGCGATACAGTCACATGGGTTTATGTCGTGACGAACATTGGTAATGTTAACTTAGAAGACATCTCTGTAATAGATGACCAAGAGGGCAACATCACAAGTTCCTGTCCACAGGATAAGGTTAATTTCTTAGCCGTTGGTGATTCATTCACCTGTACAGTCACAGGCACGGCACAGGAAGGGCAGTATCGCAACGAAGTGACAGTCGAAGGCTTTGTCGAGAATCTGTCTGGTGAAAACGCAACTGACACCGATGTCAGCCATTACGTCGGTGAAGGTGCGGATTTGAGCATCGAGAAGACCGACAACGTTGATCCAGCCGATGCAGGTGATTCACTCTTCTACACCATTGTCTACAGCAACAATGGTCCATCCGACGCTGTAAACGTAGTCATCGAAGAGACATTGCCATTAGGCGTTCTGCTCAACGAAATCATCAGCCAAGACCCAGACATTGGTTTACCAACACCCATCTGGTCTGCGGGTCAACCATTTGTGTTACGCTGGACAATTCCATCATTGGCAGCAGGTGCATCGGGTGAAATCGTGCTGCACGTAGACACCGACCCAAGCTTGGAAGGTGGCACCATCGAGAATGTTGTCACCATCGACAGTGACACACCGGATACCAATCCAGACAATAATGAGGACATTGAGCCAACCGACTTCCGCATCGGCGGTGTCGGTAGCCCAACAGCGATTGAGTTGTTGAGCTTTGG
>JBCCFC010000931.1:0-5658 GCA_039029935.1 Chloroflexota bacterium | reverse complement strand
CGCCGCCGCCTCAGACTCTTCGAGGTCCGGCGTAGCAAAACGAGCGCGGGGAGCCCCCCCAACACCCGCGCTATGGCAGCTACTCCCGGAGCAATTCTGAAGCAATTTATGTCACGATAGACGCATAGTGTGACCGCCGCAGGGTTGGCTGACGACAATTATTCAGTCCATGTATCGTACTCTTCGGACAACGCCTTCATCTTGGCTGCATCCTCAAAGTCCGCTGGTCCCATGCCATCCAACACGGCCAGATAATCTTCAAACCCAGAGGGGCTAAACAGACTGAGCATTTTGCCACCGTTTTCACTCTTGGCCTCATGCCACACGCCAGTCGGAACGTTGAGCGTCATTCCTGGTTTCAGCAAAATGGTTTCATCGTCAAAAATCATGGTGAGTTCGCCCTCCAACATATAAAAGACCTCAACCATCTTTTTGTGGTGATGACGAGTTAGGTGAAATCCGGGCTTGATGGTATCCTCAACCATTGAGACGCGCCCATCCGTTAGCACACCCATTGTCTTGACAAAGATATGGTCATTTGCCCACTCATATTCGCGATTCTCAAACGCTTCGTTGACACCAACCAACTGAAAACTCATACATTATCTCCTTATATTTTTGATAGTCATAAAATAGGGTATGCTGTGGTGTGTCGCTCATTCCATGCATCCATATTCCACGCACGTCCTGGCTCATCATGCACCCGAATAAACACAGACTCAGTATCATCACTTTCATATGTACTGTCAGCCACAAGCTGTGTTAGCACATCCTGGTGGAGCGATTTAAGCATTTCGATACGTGCCAAATAGCCATTGTAATCATGCGACGGCGGATGGGCGGCGGTCAAAATACGATCCTCAAATTGCTCTGGCAACCAAGGCAACGCCAACAAAAAGGTCATCTCACGTTCGGACCAAGGTCGCCAGCGATGATTGCAGGCAAAGAGCATCTTGACCAACGCATCATAGGCGTCACGCAGCCGATCATGCGCAATGGCCGGCCCCAAACTGGCCCACTTCTCGGCAGGGTCGATCCATTTGAGATGATTATCAAAGCGGTTCACAGCTTCATCCAGATGCGCTAACCGTATTTCATCCGTATAAACCGTGCGCTCGGCAATCAATTGTGTGGTCTGCCCCGTGCGATCAAATAGAATCAATGGCTCATGAAGTGCCGCCCGTTGTCCATCCGACCAGACATGCTCAGGGTCTGACCAAACCGCCAAGTCAAAGGGGATGCACTCAAACTGCAAGCCATCTCCGGTTTCGGTAAAAATACTGTGAAAGGTGCGCGTGGCTGGCTGCCAAATAAATTCACGCGGCACAATATAGCGATCCATCGGATCAAAAAAGACCAGCAGATCAATGTCAGAGTTTGGGCGCGCCAATCCAGTGGCAACGCTGCCCACACAAACCACAGCCCGCACAGCCGCATGGGGGATTAGCTCAAGGTCCAAGAATTGCTGTAATTGTTCCCGTTTCTGGATGGTTGCTGGTGTCATAGTTAATACTCAATCTCAACTTTACGCCCCGTCTCAGCACTCTCAATTGCAGAGAGGACCATTGCCAAACTCTTCACATTGTCTGTGCAGATGGTCTGCGGTGTTGTACCTGCTTTGAGGCTTTCGATAAACTCGTTGATGACGCCTGAATGGTTGGTGTGTTCGAGGTCTACGGCATCGGGCAGTTCGACATCAACCGTCTCACGGAAGAAGCCCTCGTCATTGCTGATTTTTGCGGCCTTGATCTCATTCTCACCATCCCACAACGCTGTGCCTGTCTGCCCAATCGCACGCCAATCACAGGCCCATGCTGTCTGCAATCCCTGCGCACACCAACTGCCACGATAGTTGAAGACCACGCCATCGCTCATCTCAAAGATACATATGGCCGACGCATCATGGGCATACCATGACCCTGATGGATTCCACTCATGACAGTAGACGCTCACGGGGTCTGTGCCCGAGATAAAACGCGCTTGGTCAAAGGAATGGATTGCCATGTCGAGCAACAACACATGCTCCATCTCATCGCGAAAACCGCCAAAGTGTGGTCCTAAATAAAAGTCCGCATTCAGCGTTGTCAATGGTCCAATCTCGCCCGATTGCACGACATCGCGATAGCGCACAATGCCGTTGAGATAGCGACGGTTCTGGATCACGGCATAGGTCTTGCCACTCTCTTTGGCCGCCGCAATCATCCGTCGCGCATCGTCCATTGTGGGAGCCAGCGGCTTCTCACCCAGCACATGACAACCCCGACCCAACGCCTCCATTGTCACCTGTGGGTGGGCGTCGGGAATCGTGCAGTCAAAGACGACATCAGGGTTGGTTTCCTCGATCATCTGCCCCAAATCCGAGCCAATCTTGGCACTGTGCAAATTGTAATCCGCCTTACGTTGCACGGCACTCTCTGGAAACAGATCAACCAGCCCGACAAATTCAAGGTCTGGATGGGTTGCTGCATAGTTGAGCCATGCGCGGCTGATGCCGCCACAGCCTGCTAGGACGACTTTGATAGGTGGTGTTAGTGTGTTCATTGGTAATCTCCTTGTTTTGTAATAATTAAGCATGATATGCTCTGTCCCCTAATTATACCCGTTTTGGGAATTTCAGCTATTTGTGATAATCAGTGCGAAACCGCTTAGGAAGCAATGAGTCCACCTTTGTCTATTACATAAATCTTGTCGTATAATCATAGCAATAATCATTTTAGTTTGAATGGAGATTGGAAGCCGCAAAGCTTTAAATCGGAAACACACGCAAGGAGAAAACACAATGACCAAACAAACCGCACTACAACTATACTCTGTCCGCGACGCCATCGCACAGGACTTTGAGGACACAATGCAACGAATCGCCGCAATGGGCTTCACGCACGTTGAAACCGCGTTCTGGCCGGAACATATTTCTGTGACACAGGCGGGGCAACTGCTGCGTGACATGAACTTCACCGTCATCGGGATGCACTGCGAAGTGCCGTCGGACGATGCACAGAAAGCGGCGTGGCTAGAGATGGCCGAGGCGTATGATTGTACACGTATGATCTGGCATGGCTGGCCGCATGACAACCGATATCATTCACTAGATGACAGCAAACACTGGGCGGACATTTACAATGAGGCCAATGCTTTTGCCAGGACCAATGGACTGAGTTTTGGGCTGCATAATCACTGGTGGGAGTTTGAGGATGCTGAGGGACATCTGCCCTTCTATGCGCTGCTGGATTATCTGGAGCCGGATGTCTTCTTTGAACTGGACATGTATTGGGTGCAGGTAGCGGGGCTGAATCCGGCCAAGGTGGTGGCTGATTTTGGGGAGCGTGTGCAGCTATTGCATGTGAAGGATGGTCCGGCAGTGCATGGACCCGATTCGCATGTGCAGGTGGCGGCGGGTACGGGGGCTGTCGATATTCCTGCTGTGATTCAGGCGGCAGGTGATGTGGTTGATACGCTGGTGATTGAGTTTGATGACTGTGCGACGGATGTGGTGGATGCGGTTGAGGTAAGTTATGAATATCTGAGAGTTATGTAGGATCGGCTTCCTGGAGGTGAATGTGAGACACATTCACCTCCAGGAAGTCTTGGCGAACCTCACCGTGGTAACTCACTCACTGGTACAGGCGCGTATGGATTCGCACCACGAGTCAATGCCCGTTTGAGATCGCTGCCAATCCCACCAATCATCATCTTTAACATGGCGGGTGGAGCCAACCATGTGCTGGGGTCAATCTGGCGGTTGACAAGCCGGCTAAAGCGGTAGCCATATTTTGATATATTAAAGTTCCCCAGCCCACAACCGTTGCATCTCCTCACAGCGTACCAACAACACATCCAGCGGCCCCTGATCGACCACACGCCCATCACGCAGGACCACTACTTGGTCGGCGCGTTGCAGGGCGGCACGGCGATGTGACACGACCAAGCAGGTCGCCTCTTGCCGCGCAAAGAGCCGTTCCCACAGCTTTCGTTCGGTTTCCACATCGAGCGCACTGGAGAGGTCATCCATCACCAGAAACTCGGCGTCACGCACAAACATACGCGCTGCGGCTGCGCGCTGCTTCTGTCCACCCGACAGCTTGACCCCACGTGAACCGACCATCGTGTCCAATCCGTCATCCAACTGTAACAGGTCCGGCTCCATGATAGCAGCACTGATTGCGTTGTTGATATCAACCTTGTCGGGTGGCAAGCCAAGTAGAATGTTGTCGCGCAATGATTCGCTAAAGAGCAGCGGGACTTGGGAGGTATAGGCAGCGCGGGGCGGCATCATAAATTCCCCCAAGGTTGACAACTGGACGGGCTTATCATTCCAGTAGACGTGGCCTGTATTTGGCGGCAGTAACCCCAACACCGTGCGTAACAGGGTGGTTTTTCCGGAGCCGATACGCCCCGTGACAACCGTGAGGGAACCTCGTGGAAGATGGAGGTTAATGTCTTCAATGCCATTGATGCTGTCGGGATAGTGATAGGTCAGCCCGTCGATTGCCAACGTATCGAGCCTATCGGCGGGCTGCTTTGTGATAAAAGGAACATCGGGCAATGCGCCACGCAGTTTGAGTTCAGTCTTGGCTGTCAACGCACTCGGATGCGCCTCCTGCATTAGCCCATGCATCCGACCAATGGCAACACCAGCCTGCTTCATTCGTGCAAAAAACATGCCCAACTGCGTGGCAAATTCAGAGACAAAGCCGAGATAGTAGACAAAGAGCGAGAAGTCACCAATCGTAAACGAGCCATCTTGCATGATGTTGCCCGCAAAAATCAGGATGATGCCTGTCCCTAAGCTGACCGTGTTGCGGAAGAGTGCCCCCAACAGTTCCTCAAAGAGACGATCTTTGATAGCAGTTGCGCCGCGCTCTTCATTCAGATCACGAAAATGGGACAACATCCGTTTCTCTGCCGTCGATGCCTTCACTGCCTGCACAGCTTCAAACATTTCACCGATAAAGCCTGTGACATTGCCTGTTGCCCCTCGACTGGAGGTGCGATATTTTTGGATGCGTGTTTGGGCGATGTTGGCAACAATCACAATCAGCGTCATCGGCAAAAAGGTAAGCAGCGTGATGCGGACATTGATACTCAGCATGGTGGTGATGGCAAAGGTGCTGAGTAGAAATTGTGATAAGGGAAATAACACCCAATCGGTAAAGCGGGCAACCTCTTCACTGTCTCCACGAAAGCGACTCAATGCCTCACCTGTAGACTGCGGCAAAGCCTGTGCACCGGGTCGGTTCAGAATATGCGTAAACATGTTCGCACCCATCAACGACCGTCCGCGTAGCATCCATGTCACTTGCCCCAAGACATCGAGGAATATAAAGGTATTACGTGAAATAGCGCCCGCTATAATCAAGGCTGCCCATGTCCAAGGACCCCAGCCAAAGGCCGCATCCCCACTTAACGAATCAAAAAATGAGCGTGTGATGAGGCCAATGATCTGGAAGATACCAGCAAAGATAAAGACTCGCAGCACAGTGCAATATATATAGTTGAGCGGAAAACGGCACACCAGTTGCCACCAGTAGTAGATTGTTGGTCGTGGCGGGGTAACGGTCTCATTTGTCATAAAATGATCCTTTTTTAGTTGGGAGTGGAAAGTTTAAAGTTGTAAGTGCGGGTAAGACGGTAACAGTCAAATATAAAATATCCACGAAT
>JBCCFC010000930.1:0-5671 GCA_039029935.1 Chloroflexota bacterium | reverse complement strand
TTACCTGCGCCGCCACAGATAACCAATCTGTGTTACTGGCAACTCGAAGATAGTATCGCAGGTTGTTTACCTGCGCCGCCACAGATAACCAATCTGTGTTACTGGCAACTCGAAGATAGTATCGCAGGTTGTTTACCTGCGCCGCCACAGATAACCAATCTGTGTTACTGGCGTTCAGTAGTTCATAGTTGAGGTATAGACGATGCAACGATTTAAAAACAAAATAGCACTGGTCACAGGGGCAGCACGGGGCATAGGACGTGGCATTGCCCTCAAGCTGGGCAATGAGGGGGCAACCGTCGTGGTCAACGACTTTGCCAACATGGACGATGCCGAAGCGGTTGTTGAGGATATCCATAAGATGGGCGGCAACGCCATCACATGGCAGACGGATGTCACCGACCGTGAGGCGGTCGCAACGATGTTCAGCGAAACCGTGTCCCGTTTTGGGCGGCTGGATATCTGTGTTGCCAATGCCGCCTTTTCGATACGCGAGCCTGTGGTCGAGGCGGAATGGGTCAATGTCCAGCGCACGATTGAAGTGACACAGTTTGGGGTTTATCATGTCTGTCAGGCAGCAGCGCAGCAGATGATCGCACAGGATCGGCTCTATCGCAGCCAGGGCAAAATTGTCATCATCGGCTCAGTCATGCAGGAATTCGCTGTACCGACCAGCGCGCCCTACAACATGGCAAAAGCGGCGGTCAACCACTTTGCGCGTACCCTGGCCGCTGAGTTAACGCCGCACTGCATCAACGTCAACACGGTGAATCCCGGCTGGATCGACACGCCTGGTGAACGCGCCTTTGCCACCGACGCCGAGATTGCCGACGCTGATTCACGAATGCCTTGGGGCCGATTGGGACAACCAGAGGACATCGCCAATACGGTGGCGTTTCTGGCGAGTGATGAGGCCGATTATGTAACAGGGGCGGATTTGCGCGTGGATGGGGGGTATATGGTGAATTTGAAGTTTGTGTTGGGCGAGTAAAAGGAGAAATCTACCATGAGATTTGCCATCCTTTGTTACTCTACCCACTGCCGTTGCCTTGACCGTCTCAAACGCCGCCAAATATAGATGAGCAGCCCAATCAGCATGAGGATCACACCAATGGAAATGGCATTCAGAACCAATTGTTGACGCGCTGCCCGTTGTTGCGCAAGTGTATTGTCACCACCTGATGGGACAGCAATCGGTTCCGCATCATTCTTTTGATAAAGTGCTTCAATATCGCATGACGCACAGTCAGCGACATTGTTGACGCGCCATGCATTATACGCTTCACGCAGTGTCAACAATGGATTGCGCCCCTGAAATGGCTCCAAAACGGTCAGGTACAGCCAAGGCGCATCGGGGCGGTCCTGTTCGACTGCGCCCAACGCACTGGTGGCAAAGGGGGCATCATCGGCGCGGGCCACCATGATAAACGCTGCCGTTGCGGTCTGTTCAATGCCATCCACATTACAACGGGCATCGCCACCCGCCGCTGACCCTGCTTCCAAGGTGCGCATCATGCGGTCGGCCAAGGTCAACGCACCCAGCGTGTTGTCCTGAAAAGCCGCCAGCGCATCGTTGACCACCGCCTCGCCTTCCAGAATGTTGCCCTGTACCGAAACGGCATAGCGGTCATCCTGCATATCACCCGCCCATGCACCATTGTCCGCGCCTGTAAATCCAGCCGTTTCCACGTCATCGTTGATCATCGTGACGACGCCGTATTGACGACTGCCCACATCGTCGTCCTCGTCTGGGTTGCTCATGGATGCAATCACCGCCTCTGCCGAATTGCCAGCCATCAATAGATCAAACACGCGGTTACGGTTGTCCATCCGAAATGCCGCCTGCGTCGCCGCTGCGCCCACACCCGGCACCAACGAGGCCAAGCCATCAATATGCACACCCACACAGGATGCAGCCGCCACACCCATCTCACCCGTCGCTTGATCGACAGCCACCACCGACCATGTACTGCCTTGGTAGCTGGTTTGGGGTTGCTGCGTCATCATCAACACAATACCAATCAAAAGGATTATTCCCATCGTCAACCACCGATAGACCTGTTTCATCTCACTTTTCCTCTCTCATCCAGCCTCTGCGCACTCTGCGGTTAAACTCAGGAATGGCAATTAAATAACGTACCCATTTAGATTAGAGCCGCACGGGGTGTGCTCACTGAACGTGTGTAAGTTAAATAATCGCTATTCCTAATCTGATTGTGACACACATTGCACTGCTTGACAATCCTTATCCGTGTTTATCCGCGCTAGTCCGCGTCCCAAATTTACGGTACAATATATTGGTGCGTACACGCAAGGGGTAGTATAACAGAGAATGCAAGTAATATTGATAAGGAGAGTGTATATGAAACAGGATAATAAACTATATCAGCACATCGAACCAGAGCTACAGCAAAATGTTCACAAAGTGTTTCAATCAATGGGTATCACCCCAGAGCAGGCCATTACCATTTTTTATGAACAGGTCAATCAGTATCGCCGTTTGCCGTTTGCCCTACCATTTGACCACCCCCTACTCAGTACGCTGAATGGCTATGCCAATGGTCACGCATCATTGGATGCACCAGCCATTTATCAAAATGGGCAACAGCCATCCTTACATGTAACAACAGATTATATTGACTTATACACTTCGCCAGACGATGAACTTATGTTACAAGAAGAGGCTGTCTTTCGTACGCAGCAAGCCATGTTGCAACAACAGTATCCAAATGAGTATGTTGCCATTCATCAAGGTGAGGTGATTGATCATGATGTGAATGACGTTGAATTGCTTCGAAGAAGAAGAAAATATGGCAAGAAGGTTGTGTTGATTCGGCACGTTGACTCTGATCCAGACCAAGAAATTACAATTCGTTCATCAAGAATAAGCAAAGTAGAAGCATAACAAACCTATGACCAGAACATATACCTATGACTATGATAATCTACGTTACTTTCCATCAGCCCCTGTCCTTGATCTTCATATCTTTTCGCCGGATATGGTGGAGAATGTTCAAACAGTGACTGCAATGGTGGATACGGGGTCCGATACGACAGTTCTCCCGATAAAAATATTGGAAGAGATAGGGGCACAGATGACCAGAATGGTTACGCTCCGAGGTATTTATGATGGCCGACATTCGAATCGTCTATACAGAGTTGCGGTGCGCATTGGGGATTATACGATTAATAAGGTGGAGGTTGCCTCATCCGCAAACCCGAACCATGTTGTGGTAGGCCGTGATGTGGTTAACCACTTGGTCATGACATTGGATGGGCCAGTTGGGGTCACGTCAATCACGTCAGAGTAATTTATTAGGCTCTGCTGAAAAAAGTCCGACTTCTTCGGGTCATTTATCGCATCGCTATTCTATCGGCAAAACCAACTCTGCCACATTCTCAAATCCCCCCTCCACCGTCCGATACAAAATCACCATCACCCCATCCACCTGCTGAACTCCGCTCGGTTTCTCTGGTAACGCAAGCCCATACGCATCCACCATCGGCGACACAAACGGAATCCCATATGCCTCCAGCAACCCACTGGCCGGAGACGATGCGTCCTGTTGCAAAATCCCATCATCGGGATTGGATGCGGGAATAAACGCACCATTATGCATGGGACGGACACTGATGGATAAATCCGCAGGCCATGATTGATTGGCAAGCTCCCAGACGAGATACACGCGTAACACGGTCATCCTGCCCGTCTGTGTAGATGGTACGACATGAGCGTGGTAGGTCGATAACGTCACCTCCGGCGTAATCACATGTTGCGATTTCTGATTTTGCTGCAAAAAGCCCAACGCCATCACTGGATCAACCGGCTCCACATCCGTCTGCAAAATCAACCAATCAGGCGACCAACTCTGCACAGTCAATGCAGGATAAGCGGGTAGCTCGGCCAACAGCGTCGGGAACATATCCACAGAGGATAACACAGGATATCCAGAACGCAACCGCTCATCCGCTTCAATGCTGCTGACCACTTCGGGCATCATGGCTTGGTCAGAGGGACTAGCCATGTGCGGCCACACCTGCCAGATGTCAATTAAATATTGCATTGCCAGCGTGTCATGAACATTGGCGAAAAGACCTGCGTTGGTGGGCAGCGGCTCCTCAAGCAGCATAAATTGCCGTGTAAAATCAACATCTTCGAGGCGGTTCCAGCTATCCGCTTCGGGGAGCGAGGCTGCGAAACGCCAGATACAGGCCACGATTAGGATGATGGCAAGGATAGAGCTTGTATACGTACTTCCAGGAAGGGGTGACAATAATTTAGGTATACCGGAACGTTCATCACCTCTTCCTGGAGGTGTTCTCGGATAGTTTACGCTCTGACGTACTTTGGCAAACACAGCGGCCACACCCATCAAAATCAATGGATAGGCAGGCAGAATCACCTGATACCAGTTGCCAAAGCGATAGCCCCAACAGAACGCCACATAAATGAGTAACGTGCCATAGAGCAGAATGCCCAATCGCCAGCCCATCCACGCAATACCGAGCAGCCCAATCACAAAGAAGGGGATGCTCAACTCCTGCCACATCAGCGAAGGGAATTCATGGGTAAAAAAAGATCGCCCCGGCTCCAGCCCCCAGCCCAACTCCTCGCGACCCTGTGCTGTACTCAGAAAGGCCCAGAACCATGCCTGCGGTGTTTCCCAATCACCCTCGCCCCACCATTTAGGGTGCGCCGTGCCGCGTACATAGACATAGACATAGCTCACCAGCGGAATGGCGGCTGCGATGATCGCATTGGCGATGACACGTGGGCGACGCAGAAAGTCCGGTCGCTGCCAGAGGATGATGGCAACCAATGGTGGCACGATAAAGGCAATGGTGAGCATATGCGCCAGTGACAATCCGCAGAGAAAGGCAAGGATGTAGAGTTTGGTCAGCAATGGAGGAGGTGTTTCGTTGGCGTAGGTATCAGCCTCTTGCTGCCAGAGCAGATACACGTACACGATTGCCAAGGTCTGGGCGACAGCACTGCTATATTGCTCGGTGGTGGTGGCGTAGTACCAGAAAAAGTAGGTCAGGGCATAAAAGGCGGTGAGGAGCCATGCGAGGGGCCAGTGTGTAGAACGCTCGGTTTCCGGTTTAACGGTCATCTGCATAACGGTCATCTGCATGACTGCACACAAAATGCGATAGAGTAGCCACAGTGAAATCAACGCCCAGAACGTGCTATAGCTGCTCAAAATCGGAATAGGGTTGGGAAGCGGTTCAACCAACTGCATAAGCGCACGGCCACCATGAAACCAGAGCCAGCCACCCATTGTATAGAGCGGGTATCCTGGCGCATTACTGGGGCGCGCCTGCACTTGGGCATATTGATGGGTGATGAGGTCGCCACCCTCAAGCTCGCGCGTCATAAACCCATTGTCAAGCGTCATTGCATAAAGCAACAATGCGCAAAATACAAGGAAAAACCCAGCTAAATACTCAATAAATTTTGACCCTATCCATGTTCGTTGCGTTGAGCCAAAACGTTGTGTGTGATTGTGTTTTGTCGTGATAATGCTATCCATTTTTTTTCTGTTGCCAACCGATATTTTCATAAGTGCAGACACCTATTCTAGGTTAGCCAAAATTACATAAATCGGTTATAATATTATAATGACATTTTGGGCTAGATTTCAAGAACCGAACACCGATTCACGCTGTG
>JBCCFC010000929.1:0-5698 GCA_039029935.1 Chloroflexota bacterium | reverse complement strand
GCTAAGTCCCCCGTGCGATAGAGCAATCCGCCTTCGCCGTTAGTACTCAAATGATCAGGAATGAATTTTTCGCTTGTCAATTCGGGACGTTTATAATAGCCTTCGGCCACTTGAATACCGCCAATCAACAACTCGCCAACGACACCTATCGGCACAGGATGCATTGCTTCGTCCACAATGTATAGCTGTACATTCGAGACAGGGTGGCCGATAGGAATAGTTGGGCGCGTATAGGTTGGGATACATTGCCAATGACTGACATAAATTGCCGCCTCGGTGGGGCCATACAGATTATGTAGCTTCACGTCTAGCCGTGCAAAAACCCGCTGCATTAAATCTATAGAGAGTGCTTCCCCACCACAAAAAATCCGTTTAAGTGAGGTACACTTTGTCACATCT
This sequence comes from Chloroflexota bacterium, assembly GCA_039029935.1. Classification (GTDB taxonomy): domain Bacteria; phylum Chloroflexota; class Anaerolineae; order Caldilineales; family Caldilineaceae. Next base: position 5,299 of record JBCCFC010000929.1, on the reverse strand, counting down.
TTTGCCTCCATCCATCTATTAAGCATAGAGCAGTTGAAGTACACCGTTGTTACATCTAGTTGTTGAATGGTCTTTACAAGGTAATTAGGGTCTTTATGACCATCTGGGTGCGCAATTACCAGCGTCGCACCACTGGAAAGCGGCCAAAATATTTCCCATACAGATACATCAAAACTGAGCGGCGTTTTTTGCAAAGTGCGTTCTTGTCGTTGTAGTGGGAACTGTTGCTGCATGCCTATTATTCGGTTGGCAATGGCTTTATGCTTGGTCATCACCCCTTTGGGGCTTCCAGTAGAGCCAGAGGTATAGAGAAGATATGCACTATCGTGAGGCTGGGTTATGATGGTGGATGAATCGCTCGGCTGCGCAGCTACCTTGTTCCATATGCTGTCTAAGTCAATATACGTTATTTTGGAATTTGAGAGGACCAGATTTAGATGGTCGTGCAGATCCACTTGGGTTAGAACAAGTTCAATATCGGCATCATAAAGCATGAACGATAACCGCTCCTGTGGATATGAAGGGTCCAACGGAACATAGATACACCCTGCTTTAAGTACCGCCAATACACTGATGACCATTTTTAACGAACGCTCAACACAAATGCCAACCGTCATATTAGAATCTATTCCTCTTGCGTGGAGGTAGTGCGCCAGTTTATTCGCATAGCTGTTTAGCTCCGCATAAGTCAGTTGTTGCCCATCAAAGAAAAGAGCCATAGCATCAGGGGTGCGTTCGGCCTGTGCCTCAAATAGTTGATGTAGACATATATCACTGTCATAGGCCACCTGTGTCTCATTCCATGACTCTAATTGCCTGCGTTCTTCATCGGTCATCATGGCTATTTGCGAGATCGGCTGTTGGATACCTACTGGTGTTTTTGCGGTCACACTCGCCAATAGCATTTGGAAATGAGCAGCCATGCGCTTGATAGTTTCCTCTTCAAAGAGATCACGGCTGTAGTTGAAATGAGCGCGCAACTGACCGTCGCGTTCTTGTATGGATAGTGTGAGATCAAACTTGGCTGTTTGTTGTGGATAGAGAATGCGAGTGACCCTTATATCGGACATGTGAAAGGTTTGCTCTTTATCGCTTTGTAATACAAACATCACCTGAAAGAGTGGATTGTAACCAAAAGAACGCGCCAGCTGAAGCTCTTCAACCAGCCTTTCAAAGGGCAATTCTTGATGTTCAAAGGCGTCTAAGGTTTTAGTACGGACACGCTGCAACAGTTCAGCAAAGGTGAGATCACCCACAAGATCATTGCATAACACCAAGGTATTGAGAAAGAATCCGATCACATCCTCGGTTTGGCTGGTCATACGGTTGGTCATCGGTGTACCCACGACAATTTGCGTTTGCCCTGCATAGCGAAAGAGCAACACGTTGAAAGCTGTCAAGAGCGTCATAAATAACGTCGTGTCCATCTGCTGGCTGAGGCTGACCAGACGCTCGTGGATGTCAGGGGCGATGATGCACTCAACGCTACCACCACGATAGCTTGCCTCCTGTGGTCGGACGTGGTCTGTAGGCAGGGCGATGAGCGGTGGCACATCTTGGAGTTGTTTCTGCCAATAGGGGAGTTGGCGTTTAAGAATCTCTTCCTTGCGTGTGCGTTGCCAGTGGGCAAAATCGGCATATTGAATGGATAGCGGTGGCAATACGGATGCGGGTATAAACTCGGATGGACTTTGGCGGAAACCATCGTAGAGTTGTTGTAATTCACGCCACAAAATATCGGCTGACCATTCGTCGGAGATGATATGATGCATACTCATCAAAAAGACATGAACATCGGGGGCAGTCTGGAGTAGCTTCACACGAAAGAGGGGACCTTTTTCCAGATCAAAAACGGCTGATTGCTCCTCGACAATCCACTGCTCAACGCTGCTTTCGCCATCGACAGCGATGACTGGTAATGCAATCGGTTGTTTGTCGGCCACAACGCGGATGGGTTGTCCATTGTGTGTCTCAAATGTGGTGCGTAGACTCTCATGACGGTCGACCAGTGCGGCGATACTCTGCTGCAATGCGCTGACATCCAGATCACCTTGGAGACGATAGGCCAACGGAATTGTATAGATGGGCAGGGTTGGTTCAAGCTGATGAATGAACCAAAGACGCTCCTCGGCAAAGGAGAGTTGGAGACGTGCGGAGGGGGGTGCGATAGGGATAGAGGTATGGGCATGACTTGCCTGTGATAAAAATTGAATCAGCTCACGCTTGCGCTCTTTGATTTCTTCTCGCATTTCATCGGTCACGACACCTTTGGGTGCTCTGGAGCGCAATTTTTCACCTTCTATCCACAACATAATGCCCTGTTGATGCAGCTCTGTAAACAGCACGTCAATTGGTTTATCTACCATTCCTCCTCCTCTAGGTTACTAAAGTTATCCTGTGTATCATTACGCACGGTCCGATTCGTGGCAGGATTTATCCTCTTGGCAAGCAGTAACGCATCAATATAATAGCCCAACTCATGGATTGTGGTCCGTTCAAAGAGGATGCGTAGTGGTAGTTCAATGGTAAAGTGATTGCGAATCTGCGAGGCTGTCCGTACGGCAAGTAATGAATGTCCACCCAACTCAAAGAAGTGATCGTGGAGACCGACTCGATTCAAATTGAGCAGGTTGCCCCAAATCGCCGCCAATGCCGTTTCCGTGGCTGATTGTGGTGGCACAAACGCATTCAATAACGCGGGTCGATACCTATCTGGGGCGGGCAAGGCGTGTCGGTCCAGTTTTCCGTTGGGGGTGAGCGGCAAGGCATCCAAATAGACATAGGCTGATGGCTGCATATATTCAGGGATGATTTCGGCCAGGAAGCGACGCAACTCACTCACGGTCACGGGATGCTCAGTGGATGGATTGAGTACAAGATACGCAACCAACTGCTTTTCGTCCTGTATCTCTCGGACAAGCACAGCGGCTTGGCTGACAGCTGCATGAGCATACAGCGCGGCTTCAACCTCGCCCAACTCAACGCTAAAGCCACGTATTTTGACCTGGTTGTCTTTGCGCCCAAGAAACTGGATACGACCGTCGGGTAGATAGTATGCCAAGTCCCCTGTCCTGTAAAGCCGTTTCCCCTCCTCGTGGCAGCAGGGGTGTGGGATAAATTTTTCTTCGGTCAACTCGGAGCGGTTGATATAGGCTCTCGCCAATGAGTGCCCACCAATATACAAATCACCCGTCACGCCAATAGGAACGCTCTGCATGTGGGCGTCGAGAATATAGAGTTGGGTGTTGGCAATCGGCCACCCAATGGATGGGAATTGCGGCCATGTCGAGGGCATCTCCAGCAGCTTTAGCGACGCAACCACATGGGTCTCTGCTGGGCCATATTGGTTTTGCAAAACGGCACCATCCAGGGACTCAAACAGGTTGACAATGGCGGGTGTAATCTGTAGCTGCTCGGCGGTACTCAGCACCTCACGCAGCTTGAACGCATACGCCTTCTGTGTGGCGAACTCCGCAAATTGCTGCAACACGACTGCGGGAAAGTTGGCGCGCACAATTTCATGCTGGGCAACAAACTGGACTAGCTGTTCAGGGTCTTGCCTTGCAGACTCTGGAATGATAAACAACGTATCACCCGCGCAGAGTGTCATGAAGATATCGGTAAAGCTGGCATCAAAATTTAGTGAGCTATATTGCAAGCAGTTGATTGGGGTTGTTTTATGCCTCAACGCTGTGTGATTGAGTTGCCACTGGATAAAGTTGGTCATGGCTTGGTGCGGCATGGCAATGCCTTTGGGGACGCCTGTGGAACCCGATGTATAGGTGATATAGACAAGATGGTCTAAGGTTGTGGTTGAAGGTGGATTCGCCAACCGTTTCTGATTCAAAAAAGACATGCCATCATCAAGCTGGAGCAGATGTCCTGTGTAGGATTGAAATAATGGGGTCAAGGTTGTCTGCGTCAACAGGACAGGGGAATCCGTATCCTGCAACATAAAGGTCAAACGACGCTGTGGGTACATCGGGTCTAATGGCACATATGCACCGCCTGCTTTGAGTACCGCTAAAAGACCAATGATCATTGCTAGCGAACGCTCAACACAGATGCCAACCAACACATCCGGCCCGACACCCAACGATTGCAGATGATCCGCCAGTTGGTTGGCACGCGTATCTAGCTCGGCATAGGTTAATGCGTCCTGTTGATAAACAACGGCCACAGCATCGGGTGTGGCCTTGGCCTGCCGCTCAAACAGTTGATGGACACACAATGCATCATAGGTGATAGAGGTATCGTTCCAGTCAAGCTGAATTTGGGTGATTTCGCTGTCCGTCAATAGGGGTATTTGGGCAATCGGTTGGCTTGGGTTTGTGACAATGCCCCTGAGCAACATCTCAAAATGGGTGATCATGCGCTTGATGGTCGCATCGTCAAATAAATCGGTTGCATATTCCCATCGCCCAGATAGCCCGGTCTTGGTTTCGTGGAGGACAATGTTCATGTCAAATTTGCTGATAATGTCTTGCTTGACAAATGCTTGTGTGGTGATCCCCTGGAATGTCCATGTATCTCGATGAAAATTTTGTAATGAAAAAAGCACATCAAAGAACGGCGTCCGGTGCAACTGACGCACGGGCATTAACTCCTCGACCAGCTTTTCAAAGGGTAAATCTTGATGTTGATAGGCATCAAGCAGATGTTGGCATACCTGTGCCAATAGTGCAATAACCGTCGGGTTCCCACTGCAATCGGTACGCATCACCAGCGTATTGGCAAAAAAGCCGTAGATACCTTCTAGCTCTGGTCGTGTCCGGTTGGCGATAGGCGACCCGACCGCAATATCGTCTTGATGGCTATAGCGATGCAGCAAAATCTGAAAGGCTGTCAACAATACCATATAGAGGCTGGCGTCTTGTCTGCGCGCAAGGTCTGCAAGACCGCGATACACGTTGTGGTCAATGGCAATCGTCGCTATTTTTCCCTGATGGCTTGGTTGTTGTCGGCGTGGGCGGTCTGTGGGCAAGTTCAATGGCTGGATGTTGGCGAGACGGAACCGCCAATAAGAAACAAGTTCAGCGAGACGTGCATCTTGAATCTGAGTCCGTTGCCATATCGAAAAATCCTGATAGGAGACAGGTAAAGCAGGCAAGGATGGGGGTTCTATTCCTGTTGTAAAACCATTATAAAAATGAGACAACTCTCGCCGGAAGATACCATTGGACCAACCATCCATGATGCTGTGGTGAACGATGTAGACAAAGATGTGCTCCTGCGCTGCAACATGAATGAGCAAAGCACGCCAGAGAGGTGGCTGTGCGAGATCAAAGGGGGGATTACG
>JBCCFC010000928.1:0-5699 GCA_039029935.1 Chloroflexota bacterium | reverse complement strand
GGGGCCCTGGCGTTTTATCCGTTTCACGGGATCCGCGCGCGGCACGTTTGGCGACGTGCTTGCCGAGCGCTTTCAGGCGCTGAACCCCGACGCGGAAGACGCGTTGGTTGAAATCAAGCAAGGTACAGCACCAACTGGCGATAGCTATCATTGTCAAAGAGGCGGCGGGCAAGGACACTTGGACAATAAAGCAACGTTTGAAAAGGCGGCTAACTTGGCATCAGCAGCCCAACTAACAGAGGTCGAACAGAGCCAAGCAGCGCGACAGGTTATGTTGGCATCCACGAAAACCGTCGATATTGAGATTGCTCTGCCAGATTTACAACAACTTAAGGCTTCCAATTATAAGCTTTGTTTTGCCAAGAAGGTTGCAGAGGGTGAGTATAATGTCGTGTGGCAGTCTTACCTCGACTATCTTGCGTTCAATAAGTTCTCGTGGACACCCCAATATCAGCTTTTTGGCAGTAATATATTCCAGAGTAATGTGGAAGTACGGGTTGCAACCAATCTTGTGGATATTGGTCTGGGTGAAGAAAGTACACTCAATGAGTTTGGTATTCTTAGTGCCCCAAGCACAGGAGGACCCGCCACAAGCGTTAACATGAACAATGAATTTGGTTCCATTCATCCTGGTGTCAATCAGCTATCCACAGGTATCCATGGCGAACAGATTAGTACACCAATTTATGTTGCGCCAAGTGCAGCAGTCAAAGGGCATATCAACCTGACACCTGTTGAAAAGGTGTTGGTGTGGTTTGAACAAAATATCCAGACTGGTGCCATGTTTAGCAGTGCGCGTTCGTTATCGATTGAAATCGACCTCACAGGTCAGAATTCGGCGACACGACTTTATGAAAATCAGGGATGGGTTACGCCATAGGGTTGTGGATTTATCAGGCAATTGTCTTATGTAAGGTCATTCCGCAACAATAAATACATATACTGATTGCTCTGAAAGTAACACAGGCATCCTGCCTGTGTTACTTTCAGGCTCCGTGGCGTAAGCCATACATGAATGCCGTCTAGGAAGAGGGTATATTCACGCTGGCACGACCAGTAGCTCGCATTGGAAGTGTATATGTATACTGTATACTTATCTCTGTAGAATGGTCTAAACGAAATTAAAGGAGATACAGATGGCGAACAGCATAGTGAACCGTAAATCAAATGAAGAAATCAAAAAGTATTGGACGCCTGAACGCATGAGAAATGCAACGCCAATATCTTTTCAACCCAGTAAGTCATTAAAAACCGATAGTGTTGTCGAACCCGATGCCCCACCCAGAACGAGCCCTGGTTATGATCCCACTGCCCCCAAGGAGATAACGTCAGAGGATGGCGTCAGTTTTGTCGCTTCTGCCACAAGGGTCCCTGACCCAACAGCCTATCCTTGGCGTACCGTTGGAAAGCTTTATTTCACCGTAAACGGTCAAGATCGCTCAGGTTCCGCAGCCACTATCTACAAAAATACGATCTTGACTGCAGCACATAACCTGAAGCTCAATGGCCAATGGTCAGATAACTTTCTCTTTGTTCCAGCCAAAACGGGCGATGATCTACCATATGGCGTGTGGGCATGGGCTCAAGCACATGTCATGCCAGAGTGGAACGTAAGTGAAAATGATGCCTATGATGTCGGTATCCTGTGGATGCAGTCCGGTGGTATTGATGACGAACCAATTGGTGATTCTGTTGGCTATTTGGGGTACACTGTAAATAGAACAGTGCCGAGAGAATGGACTGATGTCGGCTATCCCAGTAATTATGGTAACGCACGGTATATGTACAAACAGCCAGGCATGTATACGCGTTCTATGGAAGATGGACGTATCGTTGGGAAGGAAGGTGATATGGCCGAGGGTACAAGCGGTGGACCCTGGCTAATCCCGCCTGTAGAGTTAAATTATGTCAATGGTATCCATAGTTTTGGTGACGACCGATACCCGGATGAAGTCTTCTCACCCTATTTTCGGACATCTATTGGCAATTTTATCAATGAACACTTACACTAAGTAAATCCAAAAAACTAGAAATAGTTCAGTGAGCATACCCTCGTGTGGATCAAACTCGTAAGATTAACCCGCACGAGGGCGTGCTTACTGGACTTTATTTCTAAAACTTATGGGATGTAATATTTACGTAGTGGTCAACAACCGCCTTCAAACCGTTACTGTCGGGGATCGTGCTTTTGTATAATCGGCAAATACATTGACATCACCTCACAGCCCGAATCATCCTCATTGCCCACAATCTCATCAAAACTATAGCGGATACAGGCGGGGATGCCTTCCCCCTCATAGGCAATGTATGCAAAGGCAATGCCTACAGGTAAACGTTGATAGAGTGTCTCATGAGCTTGGCGACCATCTGAGCCGTAGAAATCCATGTGAAACCAGAGATCATGCTCCACTGCTGAAACCATGCTCTTTGTATCTTCTTGCGAATTATCTATATCATGTGTGCTCTTTTTATAGGTGTAGAAGAAGAGAATCTGTTCCGCCTCATCAAAACGAATCCGAACCCATTCATCCTGGGTCAGCCGCAATCCTTCAATCTGAGCGTCAAATGGCTGAACCTCCGAGTTATGTGGTCGGTAGGTCATAGAAAGAGCGGGGGCGACGTCGTCCTTGGGGGATTGGAACTTGATCATCCGCTCTGCAGGCGAAATCCACACCTTAAATTTTTTCCCCGGGTAGAGTGTAATGTCTTTGACCCCGACAGATATTGTGGAACCGACCACCGACAAATCGCCATAGGTGGGCTGGTCTGCGGTTGTACCACCAACCCGAATGGTATAGCTCGCATCCTTTTCATAAGGAAAGTTGTAAATCGGAGGAACATCATCTGGGTTGTCATCGCTTGCTCCTGTCTTCTGAAAGATGGTTTTCGCTTTGGGAATTTCATTCTTGTAGCTATCATCGCCAAAATCATACCCTGTCACAGATCCGTGCATATTTTCCGTGATACCCAACTTGGCTAGCCCGCTAAATCGAATCTCCAGAGTAGGGGACACTGTTTGTCGCCCAGATACGGAAGATAGGTTAAAACCACACACAAGCGTTGGGCAGCGAAAATAATCAATCTGTCCATCCCTATCAGCATCGGTATCGCCATTACGCTCGTCCCGTAAACCAACAGGCGTTAACTCTAGCGTCTGTATCGTCGAGTCGCCATGATAGCCAGGGTCGATGGTCTCATAACGCCATGTATTTTGAGCGGTATCAACAACGATGTAATGTTTCTGTGTGGGGTAGTTGTTATCATGCACAACAATTCGATAAATTCCTGCGTCTCTCACGCGTTCGACCGCGTAAGGCGTAATGCTATGTCCTTCCAAAAATTTGCCATCAGCCCCTGGCTTATAGATGCCAAGTGTGTATCCCACAGAGGGAGTCTGATTGAACCCTTCTACCAAAGTTGAAATTATCTGTGTCATGGATAGCGTTCTGCTTTCCTCTGCCACCCTTTGGATGGATGGGAAATATTGACGGACATGATAGGACGCAATATAGTTTTCAATGTGCTTGTCTTGCACCAAGTCAAAGACAATACCTGCATCCTCTTGAAAGTCATTTGGGATTTTTTTCCCTTCAAAAGAGAGTCCTTCAAATAGTCGTTGCGAACTCATTGCCATGCCCTCACAATGACCTGCCTCCATGTCCAAAAACTGGCGTGTAATCCAATCTTGGGTTCGCAACTTCACCTTGCATGAGGCAAAATCTGTAACACGCTCGTCGTCACAAATCCGTGAGCCAAAGAACACAAACAGGTCTTCGCCTGTTAAATCGTCCGCATGGTCAATTGTCCAGCCATAATTGGGAAAGTAATAGCCATGATGATGCGGGTTAAAGGATTCACCCAAGAGATTTCGATAGGTGGCGACAACGGTCTCTTCCCGCTCAACACGAGTTTGCCCAAAAGAGCGTTGTGCCATATTAACCCATCTATTTTGTGAACGATAGAGTGCCTGAAAAGTCGGTGTTGGAATAGTAATACCCGCTGTCGCTGTTGACGGTATCCCCACCGACAATTGCAACGTTCGTTTTTGCCCAGGCTCCAACATAAATATATCAGAAAAATGGACAACATTTGCGTCCTGATCATAGTCTCCCCCATTAAGATAGCGTGTATTGGACGGAAGCGATACGGCGACATTGATAATTTCTGGAATAGGAGCCGTCCCCCTATTTTCGATGATAAAGCGATATGTTGTGGCAGGCTCTGTGGGGTGAACAACACCCGGCTGCAAAATTGTCACCAGAGGAAATGGCGTGGATAGCTGGTCTGTCGCAACGTCTGGCAGCGAAGATGATTCAATCGGTTCTGGTAGACCTTCATCGGGCAATGCTTCAACTACATAGACACGGCGGTCAAATCGATAGACATCTACCCCCTCTGGTTCACCAACTCTGCCATGCTTACCATGTAATTCTGCCTCTGGTCGACCAGCACTGACACGCTCAATATGTACTTCAGCATTTGCCATGTTGATGACTGTACCAGCAAGGTCTTTGGGGACAGTAACAGTATAGACAAAGCTGGTGGACTGCTGTTGCGCTAACCGACCTTTCGTAAGTGTTAAGTGCCGTGAATCCTCATCAAACGTAAATGACAACAACGCATCATGCGCCAAGGCAATCTGCCCAGAAGGACTGTCTTCAGAGAAGATAATTTTGGGTGAAACCAAGGTTGTTCCACGTGGAATCTGGTCCACCAAGGTAATGCTTTGAAAGTTTGTATTGGTGGTGTTGGTATAGGTATACTCAATCCGCAATGTATCGCTGGCGACTACGGTGTACGGAATATTGCAATCAAAGTCAGCGTCTTTTAGACACCCTTGTGCCAAAGCGGCTGGTTGTGGACACAAAAAAATGCTCCCCAAAAAGCAGGCGAAGAAATAGACCCATCGCAGACCGTGATTTCTCTCTATTATGTTGTCAAATGGCAAAATCCCCATTGTGTTTTATCCTTTTGTCATTCAATGAATTGCTGCGCCATCAAATTTCTTACATGGCTAGACGTCATCCTAGCACAGAGGCCAGTCTGTTGAGCATGACTCGTCTATAGGAAACCTATAGAAAACCTAAAGAAAACCTATAGGAGAATGCCTTTAAAGCCTATGAGCGTGTTATTTGCATCATAAATTTAGGATACTTAAAATACAACCAACTTGCAGGCTGCGATTCAATTTGATACACTCCATATTATGATAGTAGACAGCATTGAGTACAAATAAATGGACAAAGATTAGCAAAAAAGTAGGTTCGCTAGCCCCGTTCAAAGATTATTAAAAAAGACATACCAGCAAAGGAATTTAGCAGTGAACAACGATGATTGCGATATTTACTTTTTAGTCCAAATACTTACTCTGTATGTAACCAAGATTTAGCATTATGTGTGCATTGCCAAGTTTGACTGATGCCACACCATAGCATAATGCACTAACTTTAACACTATGTATGGTATATCCTGTTTACAGATTAAGAAAATATTACAAATAATGCTTGATTGCATGCGATAGTGTTTTCTGTCATGGCAAAAATATGCTACACACAATCACAGATAACACCATATAAATGGAAGAAATTAGTTTGTATTTCTTTGGTGTTATCTGAAATTATATATGATAAATTTTGCGCTGTGTGTATTATCAGTCACATTTAGTCAGGGAGCAGAATCCCAAAATTGCAATATTGCTC
>JBCCFC010000927.1:0-5701 GCA_039029935.1 Chloroflexota bacterium | reverse complement strand
GCTTCACAAAAAAATCAGCCAGTTAGCACTCTTGCAATGAGAGTGCTAACTGGCTGTAATAATACCCTATCTACATCAGGATGGCAAATTCATTTTTGAAAAAACACACAGATATTGACTATATTATATTTGATTTTTGTAGATGCTTCGTTAACTTTGTGTTAGCGTTGTGTTTGCGTGATAAATCCTTCGGCTGTTCCGTCAGGAACAAACCAGTTTAGCCGTGCGTGATACTGTGCGACCTCACCTACAACAACGACGGCTGGTGAGGGTATGGCATTGGCTTGGATTTTGCGGGGTAAGGTTGCCAAGGTTGCCAGCACGGACTGTTGATGGTTGGTTGTGGCCCAACTGACAGCAATTGCTGGCGTTTCAGGACTGCGCCCAGCATTGATAATGGCCTCGCAAATAGCCTCGATACGCCCAACACCCATGAGAATAACCAGTGTCGGAATTTGTGCCAATGCCGCCCAATCTGTCATGGTATGTGGTTTGGCAGGGTCCTCATGCCCTGTGATGACAGCGAACGAGGTGTTCACACCACGTTGTGTGACAGGTACACCTGCAAAAGCAGGGGCCGCAATCGCCGAGGTGATGCCTGGAACAACTTCAAACGGGAGCTGTGCCGTTGCTAGTGCCAATAACTCTTCGCCGCCACGCCCAAAAACAAAGGAATCACCGCCTTTCAGACGGACAACTTGCTTGCCTTCCCGCACCCGTGTAACAAGATGGTGATTAATGGTTTCTTGGGGCATGGCGTGACTGCCTGGCTGCTTGCCAACAAAAATTTTTTCGGCATTGGGGCGAATCTCATCCAGTAACTCTTGGGCAATCAGTCGATCATAGATCACGACATCGGCTGTTTGCAACAGTCGATAGCCGCGCACTGTAATCAAATCTGCTCGCCCTGGCCCTGCACCGACCAAATAGGCCTTGCCAGCAGAGTATTGGTTAGCATGTTCGTTTGTGTTCATAGTAAAAGGTGAAGACATTTTTCACGTTCGTTAGATTGGACCAATCTGCAGGTCTCTAAACTTACTCCAATGAATGAATATACTCAATCATCGCAACCTCTTCAGCCACATAATCATCCAGTTCAAATGCGGCATAGAGGTCGCGGCTTTGTTCAAAATAGTTGATTGCTTTATCGCGCACCTCCTGCTCTAGCGCGACATGCCCTAAGTTATGCAAGGTGGCAGCGGTGTCTGTCCATGCACTGCGTTCTTGTGAAATCTGCAAATCCAGCTCATACCATTTTAAAGCTTCGGAGAACTCGCCCAACGCATAGCCGACCGACCCTAAGTTGTTATAGCAGGTACTAATGCCCACACTGTCGTGAATACGTTGAAAAGACTGGAGTGCCTGTAGATACATCTGTTGGGCATCAGTGTATAGCTCTTGACCCTCCAAGGCTAACCCCATGTTGTTGTAGGCACTCGCGACTAAACGTTCATTGTGCAGACGGCGGGCAATTCGTAGTGCTTTGGTGTGTTCGGTATAGGCTTGAATATAATCTTGTAATGTGTAGTAAGCACTGCCCAGATTCATATACGTGGTTGCGAGTGCCTTGGGTTCGCCTACCTGTGCAGCAAATTCAAAGGCAGACTGAAAATAGATCACAGCTTGGCTTGGTTGATCCAAGACACGCATGGCTGTCCCCAAATCTGTGTATGTATGCGCCAGTTCTTCGATTAAGTCTTGTTTGTCAAAAACATCTCGTGCGCGATAGAACCAGTCCAGTGCTTCTTCGACGCGCCCCAAAAAAAACAGATAGCGGCCAATCGCCATAATCAGCCAGCCATAGTTCCGTAGATCATAGAGTGCATAGGAGGCCACCGCACCTGCTGCAATCCAGCGCATACTGCCCAAGGGATGCCGCCAAAAGGCATAGTGGGCAATGGCTAACCCATAGCTGCGCACCAAGCGATAGTCATCTTTGGGCGAGAGACGTGTTGTGTTGATGGTTTCGCTGTCAGGTTGATTCTCTGTCACGGGTTCAACAAACATATCATCAACCGTATCGTATTCTTTTTCAATCTCTACCAGTAAACTGTATACATCGCCCCCCCCCAACTGTTCAATCAGCCTAGCACACCAATCCGCCCCTGTATAGATATTACCCCAATCGACATCAATCTCCCGCCAGCGTTCCAATGGTAGATTTTCATAGCGCTGTCCATGCTGGACATAATAGGTCGCATGTCGGCGGTCCCATGTCTCGCTCAATGTGTGTTCATATTGCTCTACATAGCGCCGAATCAATGGGTGGAGCATCAGTCGTTGTCGATAGATATCAAATTCTAACAGACTCCGAGTTTTGAGTGCTTCAATTGTTTCATCTAGTGAGGCATCTTGCGTATCTGCCTGCTCAAATAAATCTACACCAAATAGTTCATGGATGGCGTCGACAGACGCACCCCCTGACGCACGCACCATGCGATTGAGCAACAGGCCGCTTTGTGGGTGATGCACCGTGCATTGCTGCACAATAAACCCAACCAGCGCCACCACATCCAAAAGACCATATGGTGTCGGTTGATAGGTACGAAGAAATCGATCTTGTGGTGTTAAGGCATGATACTCGTCTTCGCTCAGTAAAAAATTTGATAATACGGCTGGTAGCTCTGACCAAGCAATGTCTAACATCAACCCCAAGAGCAGACGCAAAATCAACGGACTGCCCTTCGTATAGGCATAAAGTTGTTCTTGATGCGCTAGTGCCTGTTCAATGATTGCTGGTGGTGCTTGGTTGTGGATAAAATTAGACAAGTAATCACGCTCAAGCCCATCCAAATATAAATATTGATGTTGTACCAGTTCGCGAATTTTGTCATTATTCTGCATCCGTCCAATCAATAAAATGCGCGATGTGCCACCTGAGTCATGCAGATGGCTGATGATGTTGATGAGCGCATTGACTTCTTGGGTTGATGCTCCTGTCAGTTTGTCAACAATCAATAAGCGCCGCCGCCCGTATAACTGCTCTAAGATGCTGATACCCCAGCGATCCTCACTGACTCGCGTCAGTGTTGTGCCCAACACAGTATCAAAGGTGCGTACGATATCATAAATACGAAACGGGTTTACCCCGGGTGTACTTACCCATATAATGCCATCGCTAAAATGATAATAGAGATTCCAGGCAACTGCGGTTGCCAGCGTACTCTTGCCCACACCACGCTCACCCTGTATCCACATGGCTGGCAACAGATTGTCACCCGTCAGCCACTCGTGTAGTGTAAGCAATTGTTCTTGACGTCCACAAAACCCATGTAGACGATATAGCCCTAAATTATGCGGCGTTTCTTGGGGCGTTGGCACATGGCGGAGGGTTGTTTGATCAATGTTTCCCACACTATTTATACCCATATAACACACACTCATATCAAAAAAGTTTGTAAACTGGTGATTTTCCCTTCGGTAAATGATTGTATTTGCAAACTTACTGAATATTGAGTCAACAGTAAAACTGACAAAAGTGATATTATACCGTCCCCCACCAAGATTGGTCTAATCTTTGAGGTTGCCATTTTCTGAGACTATTTCACTATCCTTAAACTTATTGTTTTGTGCCGGAGCAAAGTATAATGGCGATATTCGTATAGCGGCCTCTGGTAGGTGTTGAGCGAAAATCGGGTATATACTATCGTTTTTGGATACCTATCAGAGGGCTGAATCTTGCTATCATTTTAAACTTATAAAGGGGAAATCACTAATGTTAGAACAAGCAAAGGCAATCCATGAACAACTGATTGCATGGCGGCGTGATATTCACATGCATCCAGAATTGGGCTTTGAAGAGACACGTACAGCGCGCTTGGTGGCGGATACACTGGCGGAGTTGGGGATCGAGGCGCAGACAGGCGTAGGCAAAACGGGCGTGGTTGGCTATTTGGGTGATGGTGATGAGACCCAGAGCGGTCCTGTAATTGGCATCCGCGCTGACATGGATGCTTTACCCATTATTGAGGCCAATGATGTCCCTTACGCATCGCAGACACCAGGGGTGATGCACGCCTGCGGGCATGATGCGCACACTGCCATGTTGATGGGTGTCGCCAAACTGCTCTCAGAGATGGAAGATCGCCCTAAAGGGCAGGTGCGCTTCTTCTTTCAACCCAGTGAAGAGCGTTCAGATGATGAGAATAAATCGGGTGCGGTGCGTATGATTGAGGATGGCGCATTGGAAGAGCTGGACGCTGTGATTGCATTGCATGTTTCCAGCTCACAGCCTGTCAGTACCGTTATGGTACGCTCTGGATTCGCCACAGCGTCGGAAGATTCATTCCACATCACCATCATCGGCACAGGCGGTCACGGGGCCTATCCACATGAAGGAACCGACCCTGTTTTCATGGCTGCACAGGCTATTAACGCGATCAATGGCATCCGCGCTCGTCGTGTGAATCCGACCAAGGCCGCTGCCGTCTCGATTGGCACAATTAACGGTGGTCAAGTGACCAATGTCATTCCCGACAAAGTGACCATCTCCGGAACCATGCGTAGCTATGATGATGAGGTCCGTGCGCAACTCAAAATAGAAATGGAACAAGCACTTGGTGTTGTGCGTGCTTTGGGTGGTGACTTTAAGTTGGAATTCACAGAAGGCTATATTTCCACCTACAACGATCCTGCGGTGGTACAGTTAATTGAAGAAACGACCATTGACTTGCTGGGCAGTGAGGGGCTTGCTGAACCGCGTGCCGGTATGGGCGCCGAGGATTTTAGTTACATGACACGTAAAGCTCCAGGAGCTATGTTTATGCTTGGTGCGCAGTTGGATGAGGTGGCGCGTGGGCATCATACGCCGATTTTTGATATTCATGAGGATGCTCTGCCGACTGGCGCGGCGATTTTAGCAGAGGCGACGTGTCGGTTGTTGCGGCAGCATGGTGGGTAAGGTGACGATGGTGTAAATGACGCTGGGTTGTAGTGGTCTGCATCGTTGAGTACAATACAGACCACTACAACCCAATAATATCTTTCGTAATAGAGTTCAAGGGTTGGGTTTGACGATGGCAATAACAAGTTTTGCATACGCTGATGAAATCAGTATCCGGTTGGGGTGGAATCAACGTTATGTACTGGCGACAGGAGAATGGCAGGTAATCAGTTTTCTTGATGATGTGTGTTTCTAATCTCATAGTAAGGTTTTTGTGTATGATTGTCGAGCAGTAGCATGAATGATATACTATCATTATACGAATAAGTTCTGTCCAACAGGAACAATGTGGCTATTACTAAACTATCACTAAACTATCACTAAACACACTGCGTCAAGGTCATACCCTTATCACACCCAATAACGCAGGCAAGGATGATAACCGATGAGTAACGTTCGAGAACTACACAACCAAGCCATCGCTTATGCACAACAGGCAATGCGTGAGGCTCATCTGCAAAATGAACATAAGCGTGTTCGCTTAGTCAGTGAGGCAATGAAATACGAAACACAATCGGCTGAACTTCTGCCCGCAGAAAAGTCGGCTGAACCAACTCGCTCAATTCTGTATCGCAGCGCAGCTTCTTTTGCCTATCAAGCTGGCAACCTGCAAGAAGCAGAGCAGCTTATTGTTAAAGGATTATCAGGATATCCCACACCCACGACAAAGGCACAATTACTAGATGTTCAATCCTTGATTCATGATGCAATGAATCTTGAAGAATCAGAGTAACCATCTAAATTTTTTTGAAGAAACTG
>JBCCFC010000926.1:0-5711 GCA_039029935.1 Chloroflexota bacterium | reverse complement strand
GACCTATCCACGTTTATTCATCTCAGCGTTTATCCATGCCCATTCGCGTCCTATTTTTATAAAAGGTAGACACAAAGTGGCTGAATATCAAATTACATACTGGCAGGAAATTCCATCAATGGTGATGGCACGTGAGGGACGACGCAATCGGTTCAAAGTTGAGCTGCCCGCCCGTTTCCAAGTTGCCATTGATGAAGCCGCCATGCGTGCCAATATGGTTGGCACCGATGCCTATCTGGAACAATGGCATAAAAGCGCATGGGTAGATCGAGAAGGCACACCGGAGGAGGTCGCTGAGGCAGTTGCGATTGAACTACAGGAAACCTTCTCTCCTGCCCGAATGCGCGAAATTTTGAACAGTATTCAGTAGGCCAGTGTTCGGTAAATCAGTAGGTCAGTAGGTCAGTGCGTCGGTATTCGGCACTGACCTACTGACCAACCGAATACCGATATACCGAATACCGATATACCGACCTACCGACCTACTGTAAAAAGGGGGATAATATGATTCAAGTCGCATTGCAAAGCAAGCTGATCGCATGGCTAGAGCATGGGAATATTCTACTGGGAGATGGTGCTATGGGGACGATGCTCCAATCGGTTGGTCTGACCGATGGTGGCGCACCGGAACTCTGGAATGTAGAATACCCCGAAAAGGTCGAGGCAATTTATCTGGGCTATGCAATGGCTGGTGCGAAAATTATCACCACCAACACCTTTGGTGGCAGCAAGGCACGACTCAAGTTTCACAATATTGGCGACCGTGTGTTTGAGCTAAATCAGGCGGGTGCAGCATTGGCACGTAAAGTTGCAGACGAGGTGGATGCATTGGTCGCAGGTGATATCGGACCCAGCGGTGAATTGATTGAACCTGTGGGTCCCCTAAGTATGCAAGAGGCACAGGATATGTTTGCCGAGCAAGCCTTTGGGTTAATCGAGGGTGGGTCAGATTTTATCCTCATCGAAACGATGAGCCACATGAACGAGGTAGAGGCAGCGGTCAAAGGTGTACGACGGGTGAGTGCGGAGATGCCCATCGTCACCACTCTGAGCTTTGATACCAACTATCACACCATGATGGGTGTTAGCCCCAAAGAGGCCGTCCAAACAATTTCGCAGTGGGGTGTCAATGTGATTGGTGCTAACTGTGGCAACGGTCCCAAAGAAATCGTTCCGATCATGACACAGATGGCACAGTACCGCCCTGATAATGTGTATCTGATTGTTCAGTGCAACGCGGGTCTGCCAGTCTATATAGATGGTGAGATAAAATATGATGGCTCACCCGAAGTAATGGCCGAGTACGCTATGACTATGCGCAATCTTGGCATCAACATCATCGGTGCATGTTGTGGTAGCACACCTGCCCATATCGCTGCTATGCGCGACGCCTTGGAAAATATCAAACATGAGCCGATTGTAGGGCCGCCACCTGTGACAAAGGACGATTCGGCGATTGAAAGTGCCGATAGTCGCGCTGCTCGTGCTGCGGAACGACGTAAGGCGCGACGGCGGAATCGACGTGAGTAAAGTTGGGGGTTTCCTTCCAGGAAGGGGTAATTGCAGCGTAGGCACGTCTAGCAGACTGCATTCCCTTCTTGGAAGTGTACTTCTTGTCTTGGATACATAACTATGAAAATCGGCATCATTGCCTGTGGCGCAATTGTACGCGAACTGCTCGCCATCGCCAAGAGGCAAGCGTGGGATTTTGAGCTGACCGCTATTCCCGCACAACTGCACAACCATCCCAACAAAATTCCTGCCGCTGTCGAGACAAAACTGGATGCCTGGGCTGACAAATTTGATTTCATTCTTGTGGGTTATGGGGATTGTGGAACAGTTGGCGAGCTAGACACGTTGATTGCGCGGTACAAACACGTGGTCCGTATCCCTGGCCCCCACTGTTACGAGTTCTATGGCGGTGACGTGTTTGATCAGCACAATGACAACTATCCGGGTACATTTTACTTAACCGACTTCCTTGCACACCACTTTGATGGCTTGGTCTGGAAGGGGTTAGGGCTAGACCGTTACCCTGAGTTACAGGAGATGTATTTTGGGAACTATACGCATGTACTCTACTTGAAACAGTTACAAGAACAGGATGAAACACAACGTGCGCAGGCCGCCGCCAAACGTCTAGGTGTTCAATATGTGGAAGCGGAACCAACGCTAGATGTGTTAGAAAATCGAATATTGAGATTAATCCAAAATCTCACTTTGGGATAAACTTGGGATAAACTTGGGATAACAGGTAATTATGAAAACACTTTCTATTTTGCGTCATGCAAAAACTGAACGTTGGTTAAATATGGATGGCGAAGTGGTTCGATCCGATTTTGAGCGTGCCTTGACGCCACGTGGACATGAGGATGCCGCGCTGATTGCCAACACGTTACGCAAGCTGGAGCCTGCTGTTGACCTCATTGTCAGTTCAACAGCGGTGCGCGCACGTCAAACGACAGAGCACATCGTCACAGGGTTGAATCCATCAGAATCCACCGCTGATATGCTGGCACCACAATGGGAAGATGCCGTCTATGGTGCCAACGAGACGACACTGCTACAGACACTGGATCAATTGCCAGACCAAGCAAATCATGTTTTGATGGTCGGTCATAACCCCGGTGTGACTTATCTTGTGGCGGGGTTATTGGCGGGATCATCACGACATCTGACACTGGATATGCCAACCGCAGCCCTTGCCCATCTGTCACTGGGCATCTACCAGTGGTCTCAAATCCAATGGGGATGTGCACAACTCCATGTATTGATTAAGCCCAAACTCTTACGATGAGATAGTGACGCGGATGTCGGGTACACGGATTAGGATCGGACCCAATCCGCGTACCCGACATCCGCGTCACTATCTTACTCGCATTTTTAATGCTTGGATAGTGTCAGGATTGGTTCGGCAGCAGCCACCAATGATAGTTGCACCTGCATTGCTCCACCCTTGAGCCATCATACAGAAGTCATCAGTCCCTGTTCCACTGTGTTGATGCCATGCATGGTTGGCACTATCCCACAGTTCACCGCTGTTCGGATAAACAACAATCGGTATGTCTGTCACATCTCTCGCCTGTGTAATTAACGAGGCAACAAACTGTGGCGGTGTACAGTTGACCCCAACAGCCACAATCTGCGGGTGTGCATTGACCAAGGCCACACAATCAGCAAACGTTTCACCATGACATACATGCAGCCCATCACAACAGCTAAAGCTCAACCACGCTTTTGTCTCAGGAAATTCTGCCAGTAGTGCCACCAAAGCCTCACCTTCTGCCCGACACGGAATCGTCTCACAGGCCAGTAAATCGGCATCACTCTCAACCATCACAGCCATTCTTGGGCGGTGAAAGTCTATCAGTTCGGCTGGGGATAACCCATAATCCCCACGATACTCAGAACCATCGGCCAGATACGCCCCATAGGGACCAATCGACGCGGCGACCAGCGGCCATGTACGGTTGATGCGGTTGGCTGGCTCTGCCCAAAATTGCGCCCTTGCCTCACACGCCAACTGGACACTCAACAGCATCAGGTCAATGGCTTGTTGATGGCCGATACCCCGCTGTGCGAACCCCTCAAACGACGCCTGATAGCTGGCCGTGATGATGATATCCGCCCCAGCCAACAGATAGTCATAGTGAACTTGGCGAATTAGGTCCGGGTTTTCCAGCAGTAGTTTGGCAGACCACAGTGGGTCATTAAGGTCTGCGCCTCGTGCTTCAAGTTCGGTTGCTAATGCGCCATCTAAAAATGCGCCATCTAAAAATTGGATATTGTTATTCATTTCACGGCTTGGTGTTCATTACTCATCAAACAGAGTTCATTTGCGAAAAGGAGTTCGCTATGAAAAGAAACTTGTCGAAACGCTTGGATACAGGGTGTAGGAAAATCAGATGGACGAACATAGTCAACATCTTCACTATCACAATGATGATACTGGTCTTGAGTGCCTGTAATTTACCAGCACCATCTCGCCCCATCGCCTGTGCAGATGATCTACGCGCCATCTGGGATGAATTTCCGCAGTTTGGCAACATGACACTCGAACCGGGGTCCATGTCACACCGCCCGTGGGCATGTGATGTGTGGTACGAAACGGCGGCATCCATCCCCGACCTGTTGACCAATTATGAGCAACAACTCATTGCACATGGCTGGACCATCGAACGCGATTATAATCCAGGCAACAATATCTTTGCCCATCGGGATTGTCTAAGTTACCGGGTGCTAACGCCCGTCTCATTCATCGAAGAAGTGTCTGTCACCCTGAGTTCCGCCGGAACCATTGCCGATGTTGTGAAACGTGGGTCTATCCCACCGCCGGATGCAGGTCCATTGGCTCTCGTGCTTGATGGCGAACTTAAGACCATCTTTGAGCTACTACAGGCCAGTGGATTGGAGACAATGCTCATGGAGGATGGTCCCTTCACCTTCTTTGCACCCATTCAAGATGCGTTTAATGTCCTCTCGGATGCACAGCAACGACAACTCATGCAAAATCCTGAGTTACTGAAACAGACAATCATGCGCCATATTGTCCCCTATGCCATTGACGACGGGAAGCTTGAACAACTAGCTAAAAATGGCTCATTGCCTGTCGAAACATTGGCGGGTGACAATGTAACACTCTACTTTGATGGCTATCACGAACGGAGTGGGCGTAGCGAACATCGTCTACTGTTGGGGTTCCTGCCTGAAATCGCCTTTTTCCACGATGTCAAAATTAATGGGCAATATGCGCAACTGCGGGTTAATGATGCTGCATTGTCGTTGAATATGGCGGGACCGACTCAGGCATGTAATGGTGTTGTGTATATGATTGACCGTGTGTTGATAGAAGGTGAATAACCGCTACATCCTGCCAGATTGGATGGGCATACTGGCCCAACTTGTGAACGATTACAAACATGTTTTCTCTCGTCAACCAACCAAAATATGATCCAAGTCTCCGTTCCATTCACTGCGCCACGGCTCAATAACATTCCATGATCTCAGCCTTGCTATATTTCTCCCCGAGTAATCGCTGCATTCGAATTTGTCGAAGAACGAATCCATTTCACCGTCCAACTGGCTGACCAACGAAGCATATTCAGGATCAGCGATAAAGTTCTGGCGCTCCTGCGGGTCGATTTGGAGATTGTAGAATTCATCTTGAAAGTGACCGTTTGGTCCTGGGTAGCGACGGATCAACTTAAATCCCTCATCGGTACGTATCATTCGAGCGTTGCCGTACTCACAAAACTGGTTACTTCGCCAAGAGATGGTAGAACTCTCTTCTGACGATTTCAAGAACGGAAGATAGGACACGCCTGGAAGTTCTGGCCTTGGCTCCATACCAGCAGTCTCTCTTAAGGTGGCGTACAAGTCTGTGTGATCAACCATAAAGTTAAACGTCTGACCAGGTGTTATGGAATGGGGATGGCGTACGACGAGTGGAACACGAATCGATTCTTCTAGGAAATTCTGTGGTATTGTTGCGTTACCTTTGGTCAGTAATCCATGTTGGCCGTTCATGTGTCCATGATCAGAGGTGTATACGATTACTGTGCTGTCGAGTTCACCGATGCCTTCAAGCACATCGAGAACACGTCCGACTTGTTCATCAATTAACTCGACAGACGCATAGTATTGGGCAAGCTGTTCCCGCCAGCCAGCCTCATCATTTGGCGAGGCGAATACCTCCTCGCCATGAATGGACG